>DATEQL010000100.1:0-4412 GCA_035272665.1 Allostellaceae bacterium | reverse complement strand
ATGTTCCATCGACATTCCCATGACGACCACGGCCATCGCTTCGGCCGCTCGGAACGCATCCAAGACGGCCAGCATCTCGGCCGTAGTCAGCACGGTCGGCATGGCCGCAGAGTAGGCCTCGGCCGCTTCTTCGCCCATGGTGATCTTCGCCTAGTCATTCTGCACCTGATTGCTGACAAGCCCCGGCACGGTTACGAGCTCATCAAGGCGATTGAAGAGCAGGTCGCAGGAGCCTACAGCCCAAGTCCAGGCGTCATCTATCCGACGCTGACTCTGCTTGAGGAACTTGGTTACGTGACGGTCAGCACCGGCGATGGTGCAAAGAAGCTGCACCAGATTACCGCGGAGGGACGGGCCTTCCTCGACGCCAACCGCCGCACCGTAGATGCTCTCTTCGCTCGCATGGCCGAGACCAGCCGCGCCCACGGGGGCGGCCCCGTGCCGCAAATTCTGCGAGCGATGGAGAACCTGAAGCTGGCGCTGCGACCGCACCTCTCGCGCGGCCCGCTCAGCGAGGAGCAAATCAATGACGTGGCTGCGGCGATCGACGCCGCGACTACCGGCGTGGAGCGGGTCTAAATCAAACAGCCCGCTTAAGCTGGGCGTCTTCCTCTGTGTATCTGGGGCTGACTGGACGGCTTCGCGATCAACGACCATCCAGTCATCAACCAGGATAAGGCGTCGGTTGGAGGGTCCGTATTGCCCAGCGCGGCTCTACGCGGCCTCGCTGGTCACTGCGGATGCGACCATCCGCGCTCTTCTCTCGGGATCACCCGATCAGGTCGCACTCGTCGCCATGGGCGACAATGGCATCAAGGAACCGACGAGGACGAATTGTGTGCCCTGCATCTGCAAAATCGTCTCGAAAGGCAGGCTCGGTGATGCCGACGCTATTAGTCGCCTCATCCTTGCAGAGGGCGAAGTCGGGCGCTTTCGCGATCAGGCCCGTCCATACTGACATCCGGAGGATGTCGGTATCGCCCTCAAAGTCGTTTTCGAGGATGGGCGATCGGTCGCTCGTATCGAGATGCCAGCGGTAGCGACGCCGAAGTCACCGACCTAGTGGTCGTAACCAAACAATAGACTTCGTCGCCAACCCTCACCCACCCAGCCGCGGGCTGGGTCCCCCTCTCCCCGCAGAGTGCGGGAACGCAGTGCGGGAGAGGGTGCCGCGCGCAGCGAGGCGGGTGAGGGCTCCTTCGGTACCAAGCGTTCGGTTCCCTCCACTAGCACCCATTGTGGGGTTGCGGTACGGCGGTGGTTATGGATCATGTCGTTTCGCCTTTCAAACAACGCATGACGACTTGTTCAAGGGCAGCCAGTGGCGGGGTTCGTGCTGCGCGGTTAACTTGATTTGCCCAGCAGCGGCAGAAGTGATTGGATGTTGGGAAAAACGAAATCGGGCGGCGGGACTGTCGGGTGCAGGTCTAGGTCATGGCGGTTGATCCAGGCCACTGTCAGCCCTAGCGGCTTGCCACCGACCATGTCGAAGGAGACAGCCGCCCCGGCGATCACTGCACTCGGCGACGACAAGCGCGCCGAGATGGACGAGACGATCGAGATGCTGACCGGCAATCTCAATAAGATCGTCGAGCACGGTAGGCGCGCTGACGGCATCGTCAAGAGCATGTTCGAGCATTCGCGTGGGAGCAGCGGTGAGCGTCGCAGCGTCGATCTCAACGGCTTAATCGAGGAGGTATTGAACCTCGCCTATCATGGTGGCCGCGCCCAAGATCAGAGTTTCAACGTGACGCTGGAGCGCGATTTCGCCGACGCAATTGCCCCGATCGAATTGGTGCCCCAGGACATCACCCGCTTGTGTCTCAACTTATTGGGCAACGGATTCTACGCGACCACCAAACGCCAGAAGGAGGGGAGCGATCCGAAGTTCAAGCCGACCATGATGGTATCGACGCGAGATCTGGCGAAGCGGTCGAAATCCGCATCCGCGACAACGGCATCGGCATTCCGTCTGAGATCAAGGACAAATTGTTCCAGCTGTTCTTCGACCGGGGAAGGCACCGGCCTCGGCCTCTCGATCAGCTACGACATCGTGACCCAACAGCATGGCGGCACGATCACCGTCGATAGCCGGGTCGGCGAGTTCACTGAATTCACGATATGCCTGCCGCGTAGCTTCCAGGCTGCCGGCACGGGTGCCGCCGCATGCCCTCCCCCTTGAGGGCGACGACCTGTGAGTCGATCGTCGGGTCGGTCGACTCGTAGGGCACCTCGGCGACGATCATCGACGCCGCCTTGTCGCCGAGACCCGACTTCAGGCCGTTGATGTGGTCTTTGCCGTAGTCGTCGTTCTGATAGAGGATGCCGATTTTGGCATTCGGCTTGTCTTCCATCACGAAACGGGCGAAGGCGCGCGTCTCGTTGACGAAGCTCAGATCGCCGGCCATCGTCCACGGGTAGGTTTGCGGGTCGCGGAACCGTGCGGCACCGGTGAACAGAGAGAGCTGTGGCACCTTGCGGTCGTTCAGATAGCGCTGGACCGAGGCGTTGGTCGGGCTGCCGAGCGATCCGACGATCGCCAGCACCTGATCCTGCTCAACGAGCCTGCGGGTCTGCTCGACCGTCTTGGGCGGGCTGTAGCCGTCGTCGACGCTGATGAAATTGATCTTGCGGCCGTTGACCCCGCCGCGGTCGTTGATCATGCGGTAAAAGGCCGAGATCGTGTGGCCCGTCGTGCCGAACGACGATGCCGGACCGCTGTAGGCGATGGTCTGACCGATCTTGATCTCGGTGTCGGAGACACCAGGCCCGTATTTCTTCTCGGCCGATTGGGCAGCATCAGTCGCCGCTGCCGTCAAAGCCGCGACCAGAACGACTGCCCAGAACCCCGCTGAGGCACCCAGGTTCATACTCCCTCCCGATCCCGCAAACGCCGATCGACTAAATAGCATCGACCCCCGCGGGAACGATACTACACCCGCTCGATCCGGGGCCGGCCGAGCAGCCCGGCCGGCCGTGCCACCAGGATAGCGATCAGCAAAAGATAAGAGGCGATGTTGCCGAAGCCGCCGCCGAGGGTCGGGTCGAGGTAGCCCGCACCGAGGCTCTCCAACACACCGATGATGATCGCGCCGAAGATGGCGCCGGTAATGCTGTCGAGGCCGCCGATGATGACAATCGGGAACACTTTGAACCCGACCAACGCCAGGCCGAAGCCGCCCCCGGAGACAAAGGTCCACAAGACCCCCGCCGCAACCGAGATCACCCCGGCGATGCCCCAGACGATCAGGAAATGGTGGTCGACATCGATCCCGACCGACATCGCCGTCTGCCGGTCATCGGCAGTAGCTTGCAGTGCGAGACCCGTACGACTGCGGCGGTAAAAGGCGCCGACGAGGGCAATGCAAAGAGCCGCGATAATCGCCGCGACCAGCTTATCGGTCGCGATCGGCACTCCGCCGATCATTATGGGCTCTGCCGGGATCGGCAGAGAGATCGCGCTCGGCACCCCGGCAAAGGCCACCGCGCCGACGCTGCGCATGACCGCCCCCAAGCCGAGCGTGATCATGATCAGGGTGATCGCCGGCGGCGCCGTCATTCGGCGCAGCACCAGCCGGCTAAAGGCGACGGCCAGGGCAATCATACCCGCGCAGCCGAAGATAACGGCGCCGACGAGCCCCAGCCCGAGGGCGTGCACCCCAATCGCGACAAGGAGCGCGCCCCACATGACCCACTCGCCGATCGCGAAATTGATCATGCGCGAGGCCTTGTAGACGAGTACGAAGGCGAGCGCGATCAGCGTGTAAATGGCGCCGGCCAGCGCGCCGTCGATCAGCAGCGAGAGAAAGAACACCACCGGGGGTGCTCAATAAGTCGAAAACGCCTGTTGGATTGCAGCGATGTCAGAGGTCGTCGACAACACCAGCATCAGCACGATGCGGGCCTTTTGCGGGCTCAGATCCTCGCCCGCGACGATCCCGCTCTCGCGCAGGCGGCGGCGCGGCGCGACCCGACCGCTGGCCGCACGGCTGCACTGTACGATGACGACCCCGGACTTGGTCGCGCGCTCGAACGCGGCGCGCTGCTCCGGCGTCGGGCTTCCTGGGGCGAAGCCGGCCGAGATGATGCCGCGGGCGCCGGCGGCGACCGCCGCATCGACAAGCGCGCCGTCGGCGCCGGCATAGGAATAGACGACGTCGACCCGCGGCATTTGGATGAGATCGAGTGCGGCAAACGGCGTGTCGGGCATGTGGGCGCGTAGCGGGGCGCGGTAGAAATGCACGCCGTCGCCATCGACAAGCCCGAGCGCACCGAAATCGAGCGAGCGAAAGGTCTGCAGCCGGTAGGTCGAGATTTTGACGACGTCGCGCGCGGCGTGGATCTCGTCGTTGAGCACCACGAGCACGCCCTTGCCGCGGGCCTCGGGCGATCCGGCGACGCGCAGGGCGTTG
>DATEQL010000099.1:0-2835 GCA_035272665.1 Allostellaceae bacterium | reverse complement strand
CAAGCGGCGTCCGGTTGAGCTAGCCGAGGCCGCATAGGGGGGGCGAACATGTCACCGAAGTTAGTTGACGAGATCATCGAGCATGTGGGCCTCGGAGATCTTCCGGCAGGGCTCGCCATTCCTCATAGCGATCCAATACTGAATCAGGCATTGTCACGTTAGCGTTTATTACTTGCCAACGGCGCCACCCTTCCGTCCGCTCACGCGAGCAAAATCAATCGTTTTCATCTCAGGCTGTCGGTCGGGAATTGCCCGAAAAGTGTCTATACTGGGCGAACGTGACAATGCCCCGGCACCACGGACTCAATTCCAGGGTGTCTCGGCCCAAGGCGCCCCAGGTGCCACGCTGCCAGACTGCGGACGAAGGAGATCCCATCGTGCGTCCCCGCGACCAAGGCGGGGATGGCGTCGGGGTTCTCCGGTTGGACTCGCGCCAGCGCAGCGGCCGCCCAACCACGGACGAAACTCTCCGGGTCCCGCAGGGCCTCGATGAGCGCGGGGACGGCCTCCCGCGCCGCGGGTCCAATCTCCGCCAGCGCGTGCGCGGCCAGCCGCCGCTCCAGCGAATCGCCGCTCTTCAGTACTGCGACCCAGTCGCCGGTCGCAACTCCCAGGTACGACGGCTGCCCGACCATACACTCCCCCGTGGCGCGTCAGGCCGCGCCCTGCAGCCGCCGGTCCAGGTTGAACGCGGCGCTGATCAGTCCCATGTGCGTGAACGCCTGCGGGAAATTGCCCAGCGCCTCGCCAGAATGTCCCGTCTGCTCCGCGTACAGCCCCAGGTGGTTGGCATAGGTCAGCATCTTCTCGTAGATGAACCGCGCCTCCTCCAGCCGGCCGGCGCGGGTCAGCGCCTCGACCAGCCAGAACGTACACATGTTGAAAGTCCCCTCGCCGCCGGTTAGCCCGTCGCCAGCGCCCTTACCCACCTCATATCGATACACCAAGCTGTCGGAAACCAGCTCCGTCATTGTGCGGTTGATCGTGCCGATCATGCGCGGGTCGGTCGGCGAGATGAAGGACACCAGCGGCATGATGAGGTTGGCCGCGTCCAGCGCGTCGGTGCCAAAATACTGGACGAACGTCCGCCGCTCCGCGTCCCAACCGCGGGTCATCACCGCTTCGTAGATACGGTCGCGCTCCACCAGCAAGCGGGCGCGATCCAGCGGCAGACTACGCTTCGTCGCCAGCCTGATCGCGCGGTCGAGTGCTACCCAACACTGCACTTTTGAGTAGACGAACTCCTGCTGGCCGCCGCGCACCTCCCAGATGCCGTCGTCGGGCTTCGTCCAGTGATCGGCAATCCAGTCGATCGCGTGGCGGACGCGGCCCCACGAGTCATACGCGATCGGTGAACCGTACTTGTCGTACAGGTAGATCGAATCCATCAGTTCACCGTAGATGTCGAGCTGGAGCTGCTCGCAAGCGCCGTTGCCGATGCGCACCGGGCGCGAGCCGCGGTAGCCCTCCAGATGGTCGAGTGTTTCCTCAGGCATTTGGTGGCGGCCGTCGATGCCGTACATGATTTGCAAGGGGCCAAGGCGGGCTCCTTCGACGGCGCGCTGCTCCAGCCAGCCCATGAACTGCTCGGCCTCGCTCGTCAGCCCCAAGCGCAGGAAGGCGTAGAGGGTGAAAGCCGCGTCGCGGACCCAGGTGTAGCGGTAGTCCCAATTGCGCACCCCGCCGATCTCTTCGGGAAGGCTGCAGGTTGGCGCCGCGACGATCGCCCCTGTCGGCGCGAAAGTCAGCAGCTTCAGCGTCAAGGCTGAGCGGTTGACCATCTCGCGCCAGCGGCCCTGGTAACGACACTTGCTCAACCAGCGCCGCCAGAACTCGAGGGTCTGCGTCAGCAGCTCGGTGCCGACGAGTCGCGCCTCCAACAGCCCAGAGTCGCCATCGCCTTCGACCTGGCGCAGGATGAACGTCGATGGCTCGCCCGGGTGCAGCAGGAACTCGGTGGCCACCCCGGCGCCCTGACGCGCCAGCGGAAAGCGGCTAACCAGCGAGAAACGCATGCCGGGCGCCTCAAACACCGCGCCGCGTCCTTCCAGCGTGATCTGATGCGGCCGTCGCGCGTAGTCGAAAGCGGGTTGGCATTCGAGCCGGAAGCGCACGGCCCCGCGCACGGCCCGCACGACGCGCACGATATGGTGAGTCTTCTTGCCGCGGCTCGGGTCCTCGACCGGCATGAAGTCGACCACTTCGCCGACTCCCTCGGGGCTTAGGAAGCGCGTCACCAGCACGTTGCTGTCGGGCAGGTACATCTGCTTGTGCTGAGCCTCGTAGAGGCTGGCGATCTTGAAGAAGCCTCCTTTGCGCTCGTCGAGAATTGCGGCGAAGATGCTTGGTGAGTCGAAATGCGGCAGGCAGCACCAGTCGATCGAACCGTCCATCCCCACCAGCGCGACCGTGTGCAGGTCGCCGATGACGCCGTAGGATTCGATTGGCTTGTAGGCCATTTCCTCACCGGTCTTTCAAAAAATTGATTGAAGCGCGGCCGGGACCATTTTCGGCATTCGGAGCGAAATCGCAAGGCCAAGTCCCGTTGCCCGCCTCCGGGCTTCGCCAGTCTCTGTCCCCGCGCTTCCGCCTCAACGAAGCTCTCGGCAACAGTCCACCCTTCACAGTGGCCCAGCCCTCAATTTGCCGATGCTCGGTGGTAGGCAATGCCACGGGAAAGTACAAGCGAAAATCCGTCAAGCGCCTCGCGGCCAGTATCGTCATTGCCGCACGTCACGTTGGCCTTCTCGACAGCGCCGCCGACATCAAGGCGCACGGTTTGCGTGAGCCGATCAGGCTGTGGGACGGCGCGATCATCGACGGCCGCAACCGCTA
>DATEQL010000098.1:0-2757 GCA_035272665.1 Allostellaceae bacterium | reverse complement strand
TCCTGCAGGTAGCAGACCTCACCCCTCATCCAGGCATGGGCGTGAAAGAGATAGTGAGTGATCCCGACGAGCGGTGCCGTGTCGCCCCCGAGCCGCGCCCCCAACCCGCGGATCGGACTCTCCGCGGCGATCAGCCGCTGCCAGGTGTGTTCATAGAGCTCCGGCGGCAGCTGCGTCTCGTAAAAGTCGAGATAGCCGCGCCACAGCTCGGCCCAGCGGGCATGGTCTTGCGGCCCGAGCGCGGTGACGACGATGTCGGCCATGGCGATCCCTCTCCCTTTTTCTCGCCGGCGGCAGTACCATAGCCACGCATTGGTTGCGGCGCATCCCCCGGGGTTCGTGATGTTGGTCTTCCGGCAGTTGTTCGATCCGGCGTCCTCCACCTATACCTATCTCCTCGCCGACGGCCGCAGCGGCGCCGCCGTCATCATCGATCCGGTATTCGAGCAGGTGCGCCGCGACGCGGCCCTGATCGAAGAGCTTGGTTTGCGCCTGACCTTCTCGCTCGAAACTCACGTCCACGCCGACCACGTTACCGGTGCGTGGATGTTGAAGCGGCGGACCGGCTGCCGGATCGCTCTCTCCGCCGCCAGCGGCGCCGACGGGGCGGACCGCTATTTGGTGCCCGACGACACCGTCGTCTTTGGCGACCGCAACCTGCAGGTCAGGGCGACACCCGGCCACACCAGCGGGTGCCTGACCTATGTGCTCGACGATCGCAGCATGGCGTTCACCGGCGATTGCGTGCTCGTCAGGGGCAGTGGACGGACCGACTTCCAGGAGGGCGATCCGGGTGTCATGTACCGTTCGGTGCGCCAGCAGATCTTCAGCCTGCCCGACACCTGCCTGCTCTATCCCGCTCACGACTATCGCGGGCTGACCGCCACCAGCGTCGGCGAGGAGCGCCGGTTCAATCCGCGCCTCGGGGGCGAGATCGGGGAAGCCGATTTCACCGGCTACATGAAGAATTTGCGGCTGGCCCATCCGAAGAAGATGGATGTCGCGGTGCCGGCCAACCTCAAATGCGGCCGGCCCGAGACCGAGCCCGATATGGCCGCGGACCAGAGCTGGGCGCCGCTCAAATACACCTTCGCCGGCATCTGGGAGATCGACCCGCACGGCCTGGAGGAGCATGCCGAGGCGGTTCAGATTCTCGATGTCCGAGAACCGGGCGAGTTTGACGGTCCGCTCGGCCATATTCGCGGCGCGACGCTGATCCCGCTCGGCGAGTTGGCCGAACGCGCCGGCGAGTTCGCCCGCGACCGCCCGATCGTCGCGGTGTGCCGCGCCGGCAGCCGCTCGGCGCAAGCCACCGTCATCCTGCGCGAGGCCGGCTTCGCCGATGTTGCCAATCTCGCCGGCGGGATGCTGCGCTGGCGCGCCGAAGGCCACGGCGTCGACGGCGGCAGAAGCTAGCGCGGCGCCTTTTCCGCGCCCGCCAAAATTCCATTGCTATTCGGTTGATACGGCCGCTTTAATTCGTTGATCGACGGCAAAATTCCATTGTTCCGCCGAGTAACGAATTCACCGTGTAACCGGCTGAAATGATGGCCCACTCTGCCGGGCCGCCGAGGCGATTCTGGGGCAAAAACGCGATTTTCGTTGTTTTGCCCGCGGCCCCGAGTGCGGGCACGGGACGATCAGGCTTGCCCAGCGCGGTTGCGACGCAGCCGTTCCTTGCTCTCGGCCGACCAGACCTCGTGGATCTTGTAGCCCGTTTGGAATGCCGGCACGCCCTCCGGCAGGGTCAGCCACGGCAGCTTGCTGCGCGTGTAGATGTGAACATCCGGCCGGACCGCGTCCGGTGTGTCGAGCGTCCCGGCGCGCACAAACAAGCAGTCGCCGGGCACGATGTGATAGCGGCTCCACAGGGTGGTGCCGCAGCTCTCGCAAAAGAAGACGTCGTGGTGCTTGCCGGTACCCCCCGCCAGCCGGAACGACTTCGGCGCCACAGGGCCGGGTTCGACGAACTTCCCCTCGATCCAGATGTTGATCACGAACGGACCGCCGGTCACACGTTGGCAGTCGCGACAATGACAGGCGTGCACGATCAGCGGACCCTCGGTCAGCCTGTATCGGATCGTTCGGCATGCGCATCCGCCCTCGAGATTCATCGTTCCTCCTCGGAAGGGCCCAGCGGCATTGCCTTGCGCGCCATAGCCCGCTCCACCACCCGCCATAGATACCAGCTCGCCACCGTCCGGTATGGCTTCCACCGGGCGCCATAGGCTGCGAGCTCTTTGGGTGTCGGCATCTCGCTTCTGTCAAAGGCGACCGCGAAGCCTTTGCGGACGCCGTAATCGTCCACCGGCAGCACATCCGGCCGGCCGAGGCGAAAGATCAGCAGCATCTCGGCGGTCCAGCGGCCGATGCCGCGCACCTCGGAGAGCCGCTCGACGATCGTCTCGTCCGGCATACGATGGATCTCGGCAAGTGTCGGGAGCTTGCCGTCTTCAGCTTTTTGCGCGAGGTCGCGCAGCGAAAGCAGCTTCGACCGAGAGAGCCCAGCGACGCGCAGCTTTTCCTCCGATGTGCGGAGGAGTCGCCCGGCCGTCGGACGCCCGCGCGGAAAGAGCGCGCACAAGCGTGCGAAGATCGCGGCCGCAGCCTTGCCGTTGAGCTGCTGGTAGACGATCGCCTCAGCGAGCGCGGCGAAAACGCTCGGCGCAGGCTTAAGCTCCATGCGAAACGGCCCGACCTCGTCGATGACGCGCGCGAGCACCGCATCCGCGGCGCGCAGGTGCACGACGCCGAGGC
>DATEQL010000097.1:0-3169 GCA_035272665.1 Allostellaceae bacterium | reverse complement strand
ACCATCGTCCTCGCCTCCGGCTCCTCAATCGCGATACCTGATACAAAGAAAGTCTTCCATCTCCGAAAAGCCAATGGTTGACCCGCGCCGCACGATCCGCGACGAGAACTCGTTACCGGAGGCTCCGCGCGAATGGCTCGTGGAGAACGGGTTGGGCGGCTATGCCTCGGCGACGATAACCGGGGCGATCACCCGGCGTTACCACGGCTTCCTGATCGCCGCCCAACCGGCTCCGCTCGGCCGGATGGTGGTCCTCAACGATCTCGAAGTCGACATCGAGCTCGAAGACGGCAGCGTCGCGAACCTGCGAGAGAAAGGCCGATTCCTCGATTTCACGCTGCACATGGGCCTGCCGAGCTGGCGATATGAGCTCGATGGCGTTGTCATCGAGAAATCGATCGTCGTGCCGTCGCGGCAAAACATCGTGCATGTCACCTTTCGCTCGCTCCGCGACGGCAAGCGCTTCCGCTTGCGGCTCAGACCCTTGATCAACTTTCGTCCCATCGAGGCACCGGTCAGCGACGCGCTCTCCTCGGGCTATACGCTGACCGTCCGGGGCGACCGATACGAGGTCAGCGCCGGGCTGGATCTCCCGACTTTGCGGCTGGCGGTGGAGAACTCCGAAGGCCCGACCTTTACCGCCGATGGCGGCTCGCGCCGCGAGTGCTTTTACGAGATCGAGGCGCAGCGGGGTTACGATTCGCGAGGCTGGCTGTGGACCCCCGGCTACTTTGCCGGAGAGGTCCGCAAGGATTGTTCGCTGACCCTGATCGCCGCGACGGAAGCTTGGCATACCGTGCTGGCGCTGAGTCCCGACGATGCACTGACCTTCGAAGGCGAGCGCCGACGGCGCCTCGTCGGGATGGCGGCGGCGCCGGCTCAGATCGGGTTCGCCGCCGAGCTCGTCCTTGAGGCCGACACCTTCGTCATTACCCCGGTGGGACGCATTGCCGACGGGGCCCGGGCGCGGGCCGAGGGTGATGAAGTGCGCACCGTGATCGCCGGGTATCACTGGTTCACCGATTGGGGCCGGGACACGATGATCTCGCTCGAAGGACTGACGCTGGCGACCGGGCGGGCGATCGAGGCACGCTGGATCCTGCGCACCTTCGCTCACTACGTGCGCGACGGACTGATCCCGAACCTGTTCCCGGAAGGACAAAATCAGGGCCTCTACCACACCGCCGATGCGACATTGTGGTTCTTTCATGCGCTGCACCGCTATGTCGAGCATTGTCAGGACAAGGCGACACTGGAGCTCCTTCTGCCGATCTTGAAGGACATCGTAGGGCATCATCTCCAGGGTACCCGTTTCGGCATCAGGGTCGACCCCCGAGACGGGCTCCTCACCCAGGGGGAGGAGGGTTACGCGCTGACTTGGATGGATGCGAAAGTCGGCGATTGGGTGGTGACCCCGCGCCGCGGCAAGGCGGTCGAAATCAACGCGCTCTGGTACAACGCGCTCCGCCTGCTGGCGGATTGGCTGCGTGAAGCAAAGGACCCAGAAGCCGACGAGCTCGCAGCCTATGCGAACAAAACGCGCGATTCCTTCAATCGTCGCTTCTGGCATGCGGCCGGCGGCTATCTCTACGACGTCGTCGATGGCGAGAACGGGGACGACGCCGCGTTCCGACCGAACCAGATCTTCGCGATCGCGCTCGAACACCCGGTCCTCGACCAGGAGCGTTGGGAGGGGGTCGTCACCGCGGTACGAGAGAAGCTGTTGACGCCTGTCGGGCTGCGCTCCCTAGCGCCGGGCGAGCCCGATTACAAGGCGCGCTATTTCGGCGACCTGCGCGCCCGCGATGCGGCATACCACCAGGGCACGGTGTGGGCCTGGCTGATCGGCCCGTTCATCGATGCTTGGCTCAAGGTTCACCCCGACGATCGCGCGACAGCGCGGCATTTCCTCGACGGTTTCGAGCCGCATCTCGCCGAAGCCGGCATCGGCTCGATCAGCGAAGTCTTCGACGCCGAGCCGCCGTTCACGCCGCGCGGCTGCATCGCGCAGGCCTGGAGCGTCGCGGAAGTGCTGCGCTGTCTGGAAAAAACGGCCATCGTCAGCCAGTAAGCGTCTTCGCCGGTCTTCTCGATGTTGTAAGGGGCTGACCGCTCCGCCTGTGGTCATCCGGCACGCGGCGACAGACTCGGTGGCGGGGGAAGCGTGATTCGAACCTTCGGTCCCCCCTCGCAAAGAAGCTGCTCTCTCTCGGAGGGCGAGTGGCTGAAAGGTCGAACGGGCAGTTTCGAAAAGCGCCGTCCCTGATCGGGGACCGAGGGGTCGAATCCCTCTTCTTCTGACAGCGTGTCATGGTTCGAATCCCTCCTCGCGCGATCGGCTGCGGCGCCCAAAAGAACGGCGCCCGGTTGGGGGAGAACCGGGCGCCTGCTTCTCAGAAGCGCTTGGGGGAAATCCGGTGCCTAGGGGAAAAAGGCCGGTTTCCGAGAGAACTGTCGTTCTCTCCGCTTCTGAAGCGACCATAGCCGGCAGAGAGCCTAGCAAGGTAGGTTCGGAAACTGCTCAGATTCACCGCCGGAGATCTGCCTTGGCCGACATGCTCCTCTGTCTCGGCGGCTCGGTCCGTTAACTGCGGAAGAACCGATAGGGTGCTGACTCTTTATACATAATCCTGCTAAGCGCAGTCAAAATCACGGCATCAGCCGGGGAACACGGTTAAGGCGGCGACCCACATCCGATGAATGAACCCGGGCGGGTCGTGACGGAGTGCTGGTCTGATGGAAGTATTGGCGAGTCGCTTGATCCTGCATCCGAGCGACATGGCGCAGTCGCGGCATTTCTACGAGCAGGTCCTGGATCTGCGGATCTTCCATGAGTATGGCGACGGCAGCGCGGTCGTCGGCGTGGTCTACTTTCTGGGCGGCGGCTTCCTCGAATTGTCCGGCGCCACCCCAGCCCGGGCGAACGGGTTCTCGACGCTCTGGCTCCAGGTGCCGGATGTCAGACGGGAGGAGACGCGCCTGCGAGATCTCGGCGTTCCCCTCGGGGCGTCGGCCTCGCGCAAGCCCTGGGGGCTGATCGAACTGCCTCTGGCCGATCCCGATGGCCATGCCGTGATCTTGGTCGAGGTTCCGGAGGACCATTTCCTGCGCCGTCAGCTATAGCCCAGGTCAGTTGCCGCCAGGCCCAGCATCTGGCTGACGATTGCGC
>DATEQL010000096.1:0-2179 GCA_035272665.1 Allostellaceae bacterium | reverse complement strand
TGAGCTTTGCCGCACCAACGAGCGTCGACGAGGCCGTCAAGATCTTGGCCGGCGCCTCCGGCATGGCCAAGGTGCTGGCCGGCGGGACCGATCTGCTGGTGCAGCTGCGGTCGGGCCGGATGAAACCCGAATTGATCGTCGATACCAAAAGAATCCCGGGGATGATCGGCATCCGCGAGGAGGGCGCCCATTTCGTCATCGGCGCCTCGACGCCAGGGACCGTAATCTACGAAAACGAGGCGCTGACCCGGGCATGGCCGGGCATCGTCGAGGGCATGGATCTGATTGGCTCGGAGCAGATCCAGGGACGGGCCTCGCTCGCCGGCAATCTGTGCAACGCCTCACCCGCAGCCGACAGCGTCCCTGCGCTGATCGCCGCACGCGCCACCTGCGTCATCGCCGGCCCAAGCGGCAAACGCGAAGCCTTGGTTGAGGCGATCGTCACTGGGCCCGGCCGGACCTCCCTCGCAAAGGGTGAATTCATCGTCGAGTTTCACGTGCCAAAGCCGAAGCCGCACCAGTCCGACGCCTATCTGCGCTTCATTCCGCGGACCGAGATGGACATCGCCGTCGTCGGCTGCGCAGTCAATGTCACGCTCGACACTAGCGGCGTGTGCACGGATGCGCGGGTCGTCCTGGGGGCGGTGGCGCCGACGCAGATCGTCTGCGATGAGGCTGCCAAAGCGCTGATCGGGCACCGGCTCGATAAAGAAACCCTCTCCAAGCTTGATGCCGCCGCTGGTCGCGCCTGCAACCCGATCACCGACAAACGCGGCACCATCGAATACCGGATTAAGGTCGCCGGCGTCCTGGCACGCCGCGCGGCCGCGATCGCTTTTGAACGCGCCGCCCAGCGCTAGGAGACCTCCCATGGCCAAAACCCACGTATCGACCACCATAAACGGGGAGCCCGTCGAGTTCCTCTGCGAGCCGCAGCAGACGTTGCTCGACGTGCTGCGCGACGAGCTCAACCTGACAGGCAGCAAAGAAGGATGCAGCTCGGGCGACTGCGGCGCCTGCACCGTGATCCTCGACGGCAACATCGTCTGCTCGTGCCTGATGCTCGGGGCCGAAGCGGAAGGCCGCAAGATCACGACCGTCGAGGGCATCGCCGAAGGCGACAAGCTGCACCCGGTGCAGCAAAAGTTCCTCGAACACGCGGCACTGCAATGCGGGTTTTGCACGCCGGGGTTCATCGTCGCGGCCAAGGCATTGCTCGACCACAACTTGAACCCGACCGAAGAAGAGACGCGCTACTGGCTCGCCGGCAATCTTTGCCGCTGCACTGGCTATGACAAAATTATCCGCGCGGTGCTGGATGCCGCTGCAGTCATGCGAGGGGAGAATCCGCCATCCCCTGCCACCCACGCGCGAGGCGGGGTGTAGGGGCGATGGGAACCTGACCCAGCAATCGACCAACAAACGTCACCCCCGCGGCAGCGGGGGTCCAGGGCCAAGCAGGACGAACCCGGCACCTGGATTCCCGCTTTTGCGGGAATGACGATGAAAGGAGCGGTAGATGAGTTACCTCGATAAAGAGTCGTTGAAGGTCGTTGGCACCCGACCCATTCGCCCCGACGGGGTCGACAAAGTTACTGGGCGGGCTAATTTCGGCGCCGACATGAAAATGCCCGGCATGTTGTGGGGCAAGATCAAGCGCAGCCCGTACGCCCATGCACGGATCGTGTCGATCAACACCGACAAGGCTATGGCGTTGCCCGGCGTCAAGGCCGTGACGACGCGGGCCGATTTCCCCGACATCCCGCCGGACAAACGTACGATCGGCGCCATGCCGCATAATCTGTGGGACCTGTCGCGCAACTGCATGGCCAAGGGCAAGGCGCTCTACGAGGGTCACGCGGTCGCGGCGGTCGCCGCGACCTCACCGGCGATCGCCGAGCAGGCGCTCGATCTGATCGAGGTCCAGTACGAGGTATTGCCGCATGTGATGGATGTCGAGGCTGCAATGGCGCCCGATGCGCCAATACTGCACAACGACATCTTCACCGCGGGGGTTGAGCCCAAACCCGCCAAGCCATCGAACGTCTCGAAGATGGTTCGCTTTACCAAGGGCGACGTCGAAGCCGGCTTCGACGAAGCCGATGTTGTCATCGAGCGGCGCTACACGACGAAGCCGGTGCATCAGGCCTATATCGAGCCGCATGCGTGCGTCGTCTCG
>DATEQL010000095.1:0-6188 GCA_035272665.1 Allostellaceae bacterium | reverse complement strand
GGATCGGCATTCGGTGAGATGGTGTAGTTCCACTCCCCGTGGAACTCGGCAGGTTTTATGTTGAGGGCGGCCATCTCGGCGTCGGAGACAACAATGCCTTTGAGGTATTGTCCAGTGTCGAGTTCACAGCGCACGGTGAGGTGCTGCAGGCGCGCCTGCACGATAGGAGCAACTGCGGTGAGCTCGCCGGCGACGATGCCGTTGCCTCTGATCCATGCCCGGTCGACAGCAAATCCTGCAACAATTGCCAACCCGAGCGCCAACAGCGCCAGACGAGGTCGAAGCCGCCACAGTCGCCGAGGCGGGGTGCGGGAGTTTACCGAGATCACGCCGCCGCGGTCATAAGGTCGGAACCCTGATCGTTTGAAGCGCATGTCGCTCGTCCTGCCAGGCGCTCCGGTACGCTTCGCCTAAGCGTCGTTCTGAGCCCAACCGTCCTAAACGGGATCCAGGTTTCACCATCATGTCGACCGTCGACGTCATGTCGGGTTTCGACACACCTATTCCGATACTACTCTCGTGATTTTGCGCCCAGGATATTTTGACGCTGAATTGACGCAGAATCAAGCGGCATATAAATGATCCGGGCCCAAGGGGCCAGTCTAGTCAACTACAGGGCGCGACCGCGAACAGCCGCCGCGAGAATGGGATGACAAGGTGGATCGCCTGGTTGTCGGAGGAGCGACGCAATGGATCACGAATGTAAGTCATTCATGCGGGGAGGAAACTCACGAAGATGCGATCCTGGTTCCCGCCGCAACTGCCGGCCTTTATAATGATCCTCGCGATCGCCTCCATGGGGGTGCTTATGTTTGCGGTTTCGACACATTCCGTACATGCCGCCGTGCGCAAGCCGATCCGCTGGCTACTTCACGGGGCGGCCGTTGCGGCGATTGCCGCCGATAACGAGGTGTCGCGTCTTCTCGACAACACTCGGCCCTTCGTCATGATGGGCCGCAATGTCGATGCCATCCCGCCGAGTTGGAACGCCACCCCCTTTGTCTCTTTCACCAGCGTTCGTGCGATCAAAAGCGCACTCGAACAAGGCACACTCGCGCCGTCTGTGAAAGGCATCATGTACGATAACGAGAAGTGGAATTTCACGCCGGAAGAGGAGCAGCAAGATCCAGCGCGTCATGAAAAACTAGCCGCCGACCTTGTCCATGCGCGCGGGTTGCTGTTCCTCGCGGCGCCCGCCGTCAATCTCGTCGCGGTTATGGCGCCCGAAAGCGGCGGCAAGCGCTACGACACCTATCTTCGGTTGGGAATTGTTGCCGACGCGGCCCGTTATGCCGACGTCGTCGATATCCAGGCACAGGGCTCGGAACGCAACACGGCGGTCTACGCGAATTTCGTCTCACAGGCCGCAGCGCAAGCCCGTGAGGCGAATCCGAAAGTGCTGGTGCTCGCCGGGATCAGCACGAATCCGAGCGGCCAGCGAGTGACCGCGGACGATATTCTCCGGGCCATCGCTGCCACGCGCGACAGTGTCGATGGCTATTGGCTTAATATACCGCAGCCGTCCGAATATTGCCCGCGCTGTAACGATTTCCGTCCTGACATAGCAATCGATGTGCTCCACCGCCTGGCCATACAATGACACGGCCGGAGGCGAGCGTCCCGCCGGAGCCGGCCGAAGGGGGGCGAAGCGAAAGTCTGAAGCGTGAATTCTTTGGCGAAGCCATTAATCGCTTCGCCGGTCGGTGCGTTTATCGATTATCCACTGATCAGTGGCACGCGGTGACCAACGTCGTCAGGTGCGTCTCTCCCAGGTCAAAATGCCCACTATCACCAACACCAGGATAATCGCCGTCACACTCCAAAAAATCTGCAACAACTCACCCCTATATACCGGACGCCAGCTCGATCGGTACGGTTCTATTCGGACGCCCGTCAAAATGGAGTCACGCTATCCCGCGGGCTCTCAGCCGAGCCTGCCCAGCCGACTTGTTCAACTTCCAACAAACCGATAAAGAACCCGGCGTCGGTCTCGGAAACGAGGCGGGCTCTTTTCTTGTCTGAAGCTCGCGCAGTCGAGCACTTTCAAGCCGTCGAAGACGCGCTCACCCATTAAGGATCTTCGGGCTCAAACCGCGAGGCGGAACGCGTCCCCGGGCGCACAATGCGACCCGCCGTGCGCCCCGCAAAATGCGTGCCGATGACCCGGATCGGGTTAGCAACAAAAAGTGGTACACATCTGAAGAGGAAGAGGAGCGGCCTTCACCTTACGAGCCCATTCCCATGGTCCCGTGAGTGGGGCTCCACTGCTCTCGTCCGGTGTGTCCTGCCTCCCGACGAAATTTCCACAAAGGGACAATAATGCGATCCCACCGACGGCGGACCCAAAAGCTGTTATGCGGCGCGGCGCTCTGCGCAATGGCGGTCAATGCCATTGCCCCGATCGCCGCCGCTGCCGTGCAGGGCGGCAGCAACGACAGCGCGACAAAAACGCCGATCAAGCATGTCATCGTCATTATCGGCGAGAACCGCACCTTCGATCACCTGTTCGCTACCTATCACCCAGTCAACCAAGGTGAGACCGTGTTGAACCTGCTGTCGGAGGGCATCGTCAACGCCGACGGCACGCCGGGACCGAAGTATTCAACCGTCGCTCAGTCTCAGGCGCAGAATCCAATCGCCTATCAGATTAGCCCATCCGGGAAGAGCCCATATACGAGCCTGCCGGCGCCATTGGCCGGCGGCGGATATTTTCATAAGGGGCTTCCGCCCTTCTCGAATGTCGAGGATGCCGCGACATACGAGAACGGGCTGCCGCTGGACTATTACAAATATCTGACGACGGGAAAGGTCCCCCCGGCGATCCTCGGTAAGCCGGACATCCGGATCATGTACGACGGCAAAGACGTCAACCACCTTCCGCCGGGCCCGTACCAGCTGACCCCGGGGGTGGCCTACGACGACTACGCCGAAGACCCGACGCATCGCTTTTATCAGATGTGGCAGCAGCTCGACTGCAGCGCCTCTGAAGGTTGCCGGAGCGACCTGTTCGCTTGGGTCGAAGCGACGGTCGGCGCGGGCAGAAACGGCCAGCCGCCGCCCGCGGGCTTCACTTATAAGGAGGGTGCCACGGCGATGGGCTTCTACAACGTCCAACAAGGGGACATGCCGTACTTCAAGTCACTCGCCGACACCTATTCGATGAGCGACAACTTCCATCAGTCGGTGAGCGGCGGCACCGGCGCCAACCACATCATGCTCGGTACCGGCGACGCAATATGGTTCAGCGACAGCAACGGCAATCCTCTGACGCCGCCGCACAACCAGCTCGTCGCCGAGGCCAGCCCGAACGCCGGGGTCGTCGACGAGATTGAAGATCCGAACCCGCTAGCCAACTCCAACAACTGGTACATCCAAGACGGCTATGGCGGCGGCTCCTATGGCAAGCCGTCCTATGGCGGCGGCAGCTACACGATGTGCGCCGATTCGACCCAGCCAGGCGTCAAGGCGATCGTCGACTACCTGACGTCTGTGAATGTAAAGCCGAACTGCCAAGCCGGGTATTATTATCTGCTCAATAATTATAATCCGGGCTATTACGGCGACGGTACCAACGCATATGCCGATATCGGGAATCCGGCCAATAAGGTGTTCACAATCCCGCCATCGAGCGTCAGAAATATCGGCGATGCCCTGTTGTCGAAAGACATCTCGTTCGCCTATTTCGGCGACCAGTTCAATGCGTACCTCGCCAATCCCTATAAGAATTTCGTCAACCCGGGCAATAGATACTGCAACATCTGCAACTTCTTTCAGTATTCGACCTCGATAATGACCAATCACAAAGTGCGCAGTGCGGCTCTAAAGGACACACTCGATCTCTACGCCGATCTCATGAGCGGCGATTTGCCCGCGGTGTCATTCGTCAAGCCGAGCGGCTATCTCGACGGCCACGCGGGTTCGTCGAAGGTCGATCTGCTCGAAGGCTTCGTCAAAAAGATCGTCGACCTGGCTCAAGCTAACACGACACTCTGGGCCAGCATCGCGATCTTCATCACCTTTGACGAAGGTGGGGGATTCTACGATTCGGGTTATGTGCAGCCGCTCGATTATTTCGGTGACGGAACGCGCATTCCGATGATCGTGGTTTCGCCTTACAGCAGGGGCGGGCACATTTCGCACCCCTACACCGACCACGTCTCGGTATTGAAATTCATCGAGGCGAACTGGGGTGTTCCGCCGATCACCAAGCGCAGCCGCGACAATCTGCCGAACCCGACCACCGGGGCGGACCCCTATAAGCCGACGAATGGGCCGGCGATCGGCGATTTGATGGACTTGTTCCAGTTCCCCTAGGCGATCACATCCTGGGTGCGCAGCGCGCGGATTTCGGCATCAGGGTAGCCCACGGCGCGCAGCACTTCGTCGCTATGCTCGCCTACTGTCGGGGCCGGGCGCGGCTTTAGCTTCTTCTGGCCTCTGATCCAGATCGGGCTGTTGACGGTTAGCGAGCTGCCGTCGGCGAACGGCACCAGCGCTTCGCTGGCCAGGATCTGGGGATCGTCGGCAATCTCGTCCATATCGGCGACGATGCCGAAAATCAACCCCGCGGTGTCGAGGATCGCGCGCCACTCGGCTTGATCCTTGGTCGCGAAGATGCCGTCCAAGATCTGGATCAGCTCACCCGCACGCGCCTCGCGCAATGCGACCGTAGCGAAGCGCTGATCATCGAGCAAGCTCGACCCCAAACATTCCTTCAGCTTCTCCCAGCGCCATTCGTCGGCGGCAATCGACAGTAGTAGCCAGCGTCCGTCGCGGCAGCGGTAATGGACCCTGAGGGCATTGAGCCCGCGCTCGCGCGGCGGCTGGGGTACCACCTTCTCGCCGCACAGTGCCGCCTGCACCGCGCAGCCGTTCGCCCAGAGCCCATTCGCCAGCAACGACGAGCCGACATAGTTGCCCTTGCCGGTGCGCTCGCGCTGATAGAGTGCGGTGACGATGGCGCCATAGGTCGCCATCGCCGAAGGGTGGTCGCCCATACCCGGCAGGGACCGTGCCGGTGCGGTCTCCTCCCCGGCGCGCACCAGATGCATCAGGCCCGAGCGCGCCCACCACGCAGTCGCGTCGAACCCCGGCTTGTCCGCCTCGGGGCCGGTTTCGCCATACCCGCTGAACGAGGCGTAGATCAGCCGCTCGTTGAGCGGTGCCAGATCCTCATAGGTAATGCCGAGCCGGCGGCGCACGGGCGGCGGGTAGTTGGTAATGAACACGTCGGCGTCGGCGACCAGCCGGCGCAGCACGGCCTGCCCCGCCGGCGCGCGGAGGTCGAGCGCCAGGCTCTTCTTGTTGCGCCCGTCGAGCACAAAGCCGGGGTTGGTCGCGAGCCCTGGTCCCACGGGCGGGGTCGCGCGCCGGCGATAGGGGTCGCCTGTACCCGGCGGCTCGATCTTGATCACTTCGGCGCCGAAATCCGACATCACCGTCGCCGCCGCCGGGCCGGCGATGAAGCTCGCGCAATCGATTACCTTCAGGCCCTCGAAGACGCGCTCACCCATCGCCGATCCCTTCATCAAACCGCGAGGCGGAACGAATCCCCGTCGCGCACGACATAACCGGCCGTGCGGCCGGCGAAATGCGTCCCGATCACCAAGGTCGGCGTCCCGGCCAGGCTGGTCAACATCGCTTCGCGGGTGTGGCGCGCTCGAGCTGGATCGGAATCGGCGGTCGAGGACCATTCCGGCCGAGCGATCTGACAGGGGTGGTGCATAAAGTCGCCGGTGATCAACGCCGCTTTGCCCTGCGAGGCGATCCGCACGCTGACGTGACCGGGGGTATGGCCAGGGCTCGGGAGGAGGCCGATCTCGTCGCAGAGCCGGTGATCGGTCTCGACGAGATCAACCAGGCCGGCATCCCACACCGGCGTTACCGAATCCGCGAGGACGGCTGTCATGTCCTCTCCTGGCGCATCGGAGATGCGCCACCCGACAGGCGCAAGCTGCGCTTGCGCCGAGAGGGCCTGCTGACTCGTCCAATGCGCATATTCGACGCGGCCCATCAGGTAACGCGCATTCGGAAAGGTCGGAACCCACCGGCCGTCGACCAGCATCGCGTTCCATCCGACATGATCGACATGGAGATGGGTGCAGACCACGGTGTCGATCGTCTCGCGCGGAAAGCCCGCAGCGGCGAGATCCGCGAGAAAACTCGTCTGCAGCTTGTTCCAGGTCGGA
>DATEQL010000094.1:0-8350 GCA_035272665.1 Allostellaceae bacterium | reverse complement strand
TTTCGTAGCGAGCACCGCTCTGATGTTCTCTGTCGGGCTAATAATGACCGGCACCCTCGCGCTGTTGCCGACGATGCTGCAAAACCTGATGAACTATCCGGCGCTCACGACCGGGCTGGTGACCATGCCGCGCGGCTTCGGCGCGATGGCGGCGATGTTCCTCGTCGCCCCATTGATCAATCGGGTCGACAACCGGCTGATCATTCTTTTCGGCTTTCTGCTGACGGCGGTGGCGATGTGGCAGATGAGCCAGTTCTCATTGCAGATGGGCATGGCGCCGGTCGTCATCTCCGGGCTGTTGCAGGGTTTCGGGCTCGGCTGCACGATGGTGCCCCTAAATATCATCGCGCTGTCGACGCTGCCGCGCCATATTCTGACCCAGGGGACGGCGATCCGCAGTCTGATCCGCAACCTCGGCGGCAGCATCGGAATCAGCATTCTGGTCGCAACCTTGGCCGAGAATACTCAGGTGGTACACTCGCGTCTGGTCGAAGGCCTGCGGCCGGACAATCCGCTGCTGCAGGCGCCCTATCTGGCGGCACCCTTCAGCCTGAGCACACCGAGCGGGGTGGCGGCACTCAACGCCGAAGTGACCCGGCAGGCCGCAATGGTCGCCTATATCGATGATTTCAAGCTGATGATGTTGATCGCGCTCGCTTCCCTACCCCTGCTGCTGCTGTTGCGCGAAGCGCGCCGCCGGCTACCACCGGCCGCGGCTGTCGCAACTGGGACGGCCGACGACTAGCCGCTGTTATTGAGGACCAGGCGCTGTTGCGGGGCGAGGGGGCGCGCCCCAATAGTCCCTGACTTACTGGGCGGCTGCCGCCACCGCCTCGGGCGCGCGCTTCGGCGCCGGCGTCTCGCGCACCCCGACTGCCGAGACGATCGCGGCCAGCACCCCAAAGCCGGCCAGCGCATAGAGCCCGCCGGTAAAACTCCCGGTGTAGTCCTTGAGCCAACCGACGATCGGCGGCGAGACGCTGCCGCCGAGGATGCCGACCGAGTTGACCCAGGCGATGCCGCTCGCCAATGCCGGCCCGGTCAGGAAGACCGCCGGCAGCGGAAACAGATGTGCATTTGAAGCGTAGAGCCCGACCGTGATCATCGACAGGCCGGCGATCGACCACATAGAGGTGCCGAGCACGCCGGCGAGGATGCATCCCAGCGCCATCACCGAGCACGAAGCGGTCAGGTTCCAGCGCCGCTCATTGTACTTGTCGGAATAATGACCCCAGATCAGCATGCCGATTGTCCCCGCCGCATAGGGGATTACGGTGGTAAAGCCGGTTTGCATGTTGGTCAGGCCGAGGCCCTTGATGATCTGCGCGACAAAGACGGCGAGCCCGACACTGACCCCCGCCTGGCCGAAATGGATCGCAGCGAGCGCCAGCACGCGCCAGTGGATGAGCGTCTGCAACACCGAAAAGCTTCGATGCGAGGCGAGCGTCCGCTTCTCTTTCTGCATTTCGCTCTCGAGCCAGGTCTTCTCGTCGGCCGCGAGCCACCTCGCCTCGTCCGGCCGATCGGTCAGGTAGAAGAAGCAGATCACTCCGAAGACGACCGCCGGAGCTGCCTCGCCAAGGAACAGCCATCTCCAGCCGGCAAGTCCAAGGACGCCATCGAGCTCGAGGAACCCGGTCGAAACCGGTGCGCCGAGCCCGATCGACACCGGAATTGCGGCCATAAAGCCGGCCACGATGCGCGCGCGATGCAGTGGCGGGAACCAGTAGGTGAAATAGAGGATCATGCCGGGGAAGAAGCCGGCCTCGGCGAGCCCCAAGCAAAACCGCAGGATGATGAAGCTGACCGGCCCCCGGGTGAAGACGAAGGCGCCCGACACCAAGCCCCAGCTGATCATGATGCGGCCAATCCAGCGGCGCGCCCCGACCTTCTCGAGGATCAGATTGCTCGGCACCTCGAGGAGGAAATAGCCCCAGAAAAAGGCGCCGGCGCCAAGCCCGAAGACATACGAGCTGAGCCCGAGTTCCTTGTTCATGGTCAGCGCTGCGAACCCGATATTCACGCGATCGAGATAGCAGATGAAATAAAGCACAAAGCAGAACGGCAATAACCGCAGATAGACCTTGCCCATGGTCTGCCGTTCGATCGCGGATACCTGCATAAATTGCGTCTCCTCCTGCGCCACGCGTTGCGGCGTTTTATGCCGACTAGCTTGGTCGATCGCGTGCGCTGTCCGGCCGGTCACCGATCCTGGCGTCCCGCTATTCGCGCATTCTAGTCGAGCGCGGAGAAAAATCCCAGCGCAAGTTCGAGGGCAAACTGCGATGATCGCGGTCCGACGGCTGGACCCCCTTATCGACGGTCCTGTCGCGCTTGCCTTCGATTGCCGCTAACCACCAGGGCTCAAAGGGCCAGTTGTCAGCGGGGTATGCGGACCAAGAACGAGCGGGCTTAAGCCGGCTGAGCCGCTGATTAAAAGTTATAATTTCTTCAATGATTTCAATGAGGTGATTGCATCAGGAGCTGAAACCGACAGGAAAAATTGCCCCGGTGAAGGGCAAGCTTATGCTGATTGAATATCAGCCGAGCCATTGCCTTTCCTCTCAAATTCGATAGCCTGAATGGTGACCCCGTCGCGATTCGAACCCGAGACCTAACTGATTAGAAATAGTTAGCTGCTCCGATGACTTGGCCGGGCATTCCGCCATGCCTTCGGCTCCTGGCACCCGAGCTCGTCAACAGCAGCACCCGATTCGCTCCATTTGTCCGGGTTCAGAAGTTGCTTTGGCCCTCAGCTCTGACTGAGAGGTGCGCTCGCCCGCCAACATTTCGTCGGGGTTAGCCTCAGCCGGTTGCGGCCGGCGGGCTCGCCCCCTATAGTCCCCGGCTCATGCAGAAAGGCGCCCCCGAGGCCCCGTTCCGGCACCGGCATCTGCTCGGGATCGAGGGCCTGTCGCCGGACGACATCAACCAATTCCTCGACCTCGCCGACGGCTATGTCGAGCTCAACCGGCAAGCCGAGAAGAAGCGCAACCTGCTGCGCGGCCGTACGATCATCAATTGCCTTTTTCGAGAGCTCGACGCGCACCCGCACCTCGTTCGAGGTCGCCGGCAAGCGGCTCGGCGGCGACGTGATCAACATGTCGGTGCCGGCGAGCTCGATGGTCAAGGGCGAGACCCTGATCGACCGGCGATGACGTTGAACGCGATGCACCCCGACGTGCTGGTCGTCCGCCATCCCGAATCGGGGGCGGTTCATCTCCTGTCCGAGAAGGTCGATTGCGCCGTCGTCAACGCCGGCGACGGCAGCCACGAGCACCCGACCCAGGCCTTGCTCGACGCGCTGACGATCCGCCGACGCAAGGGCCGGCTCGGCGGGCTGACCGTGGCGATCTGCGGCGACATCCTGCACAGCCGGGTGGCGCGCTCGAACATCGCGCTCCTGAACACTATGGGGGGGCGGGTGCGGGTCGTCGCACCGCGCACCCTGCTGCCGGCCGAGATCGAGCGGCTCGGCGTCGAGGTGTTCCACGACATGGCCCAGGGACTCCGATGTCGACATCGTGATGATGCTGCGGCTGCAGAGCGAGCGCATGCACGGCTCCTTCGTGCCGTCGACGCGCGAGTATTTTCACTTCTTCGGGCTCGACTACGACAAGTTGCGCGCGGCCAAGCCAGACGCGCTGATCATGCATCCGGGCCCGATGAACCGGGGGGTCGAGATCGGCAGCGAGATCGCCGACGACATCGATCGCAGCCTGATCCGGGCGCAGGGTCGAGATGGGGGTCGCGGTCCGCATGGCCTGCCTCGAGATCCTGACCCGCGATATCGGCAACGGCCTGCCGCTGCCGTGAGCCGTCTGCTGATCCGCGGTGCTCGGCTGCTCGACCCGGCAAGCGGGCTCGACACAACGGGCGACCTATTGGTCGAGGGCGAGCGGATCGCCGCAATCGGCGGCGATCTCTCGGCCGCGTCGCGCGATACCGAGACGGTGATGGCCGACGGGCTATGCCTGGCGCCGGGGCTCGTCGACATGCGGGTGCACTTGCGCGAGCCCGGGGCCGAGCACTTGGAATCGATCGAGAGCGGTGGGCGGGCCGCGGCTGAGGTCGTATTAGTCGTCAAAGTATTGTTCGCGTGCACTGGTTTCGATCGGTCGAGCAATCGCTGGCACCGAAGCTATATGAAGCCATGCCTCAGTGCTGGTGATGACCAGTTGCCGGTTGCGGCCGAACCGGCCATCGGTTTACGCGATGATCCAGCGCCGTGCCAGCACGCGATAACCCGTGGTCCGGTCCGATCACCTGACGAAGAAGCGCGTCTAACGTCCAAGCTCGATAAGGGCCTTCTGCAGCTTGCCGCCAGTGCAGAGGCCGTTGGCAAACCATGGCACAGACAAGGCAAGAGATCGTGAAATCAAGGCCAGTGCATCCGATGCGGCGCAATCCCGGATATCCGCGGGGTGTACTGCGTGCCCGACCAAGCATCTGTCGGTATCGGTGATGATATGGCGCTTGCGGTCGTTGATCTTCTTGCCCGCATCATACCCAGTGGGCGGCCGCTTACCACCCGCTGATGCGGGTCTAGTGATTCGAGGCACCGAAAATCGCGATCAATCCGGCGGCGAGGGGTGGGGTCACGTGGATGTATGCGGGCATCGGGCTCCACAACCGCGGAATGTCCAAAAACGCCCACGGGTGCAAGCCTTCGGTGCCCACCCCGGGAGCTCCGCTCGGCTCTCTAACGTCTCGGAGGAAGTGGGTCGGGGTGGTGGCCGCTTTTAAGGTACTCGGGGATGCCGGGGCGACGAAACTTTGGTAGGCGGTTGAAATAACAGCCGATTGCTTAGCGCAACCTGAGATATGATCATCAGGCAGCGCTTCGACAACTTATCGGCGATCCCACGGCCATGTGGTTCTCCGCGACAACCGAGCCCGCCAAGCTACGCTGGACCCCTCTATCCGGATGGAAAGCGGCGAAGTCTACAATCAACACGACTCCGACGAGCAACCCGAATCGCATAGCGGTTTTCGTCGCCGGCATTCTAATCGTGCTCGCATCATGCGAGTTCGACTACGCAACCAGCTCTCCACGAATCGCTCCCGGTAACACATCCGCAACGCCTACTGGCTCGGCGCATGAAGAGGTATTGATTATGGATGGCTCGCCGAGCCCGCGAGGTTCGCAGCGGCCGTCCGGACCGCCCGGAGCGGCGGGTCAACAGGGGATGCCTGGATCACCCGGTCCGCCGGGGCCGCCCGGAGCGGCCGGTCAACAGGGGACGCCTGGACCACCCGGTCCGCAGGGGACGCCTGGACCACCCGGAGCAATACGTCAGCAAATACCCAACGGACCAATTCTTCCGCCGAACCCAAGGGATGCACCTGCCATGGATTACGATCATAAAACTGGAATCCAAATAACTGGAATCCTGATAGTTTGCCTCCTTGCTGCGGGCATACTTATTGCGGGTATGTTTCTGCTTCTCCGGTGCTTGAGGCCACCCGCCGAGAGGCCTACTCCTCGAGTCGGGAGCCCTGCTCCTCCGACAGACAGCACACCCTTGGCGGCGGTGTGTGACCGGCTAGCGGATTCGCTGAGGCCATACGCGCTGCAGATCGTGGGCCTGACCTTCGTCTTGCCGGTTATTCTGGTTAGCGCGGCACTTCTCGCTCTCGATAAAGAGGCTCTCACGGCCTTGCTCGGCGCGATCTTGGGTTACATCTTCGGTTCCGTCAGCCGGGACGGTTCGCGCAGTGGCGGTGAACGCAATGGCTCCACAGCGCCTTCATGATTTCCAGGTCTGGGGGTCTGTAAGGATCCAGCCCCCAGACCCACTGATTAAAACGTACCCCGTCAATCAAGGGCTATCTGGCGCTTCAGTTAGATGTCGGTCTTGCCCATTGCGAGAGAAAGGGCCGCTCCCTATAGTCCCGGGCTCATGCAAGAAGGCGCCGCCGAGGCCCCGTTCCCCCACCGGCATCTGCTCGGGATCGAGGGCCTGTCGCCGGACGACATCAACCAATTCCTCGACCTCGCCGACGGCTATGTCGAGCTCAACCGGCAGGCCGAGAAAAAGCGTAGCCTGCTGCGCGGCCGCACGATCATCAACTGCTTCTTCGAGAGCTCGACGCGCACCCGCACCTCGTTCGAGGTTGCCGGCAAGCGGCTGGGCGGCGACGTGATCAACATGTCGGTGCCGGCGAGCTCGATGGTCAAGGGCGAGACCCTGATCGATACGGCGATGACCTTGAACGCGATGCACCCCGACGTGCTGGTCGTCCGCCATCCCGAATCGGGGGCCGTCCATCTGCTTTCCGAGAAGGTCGACTGTGCCGTCGTCAATGCCGGCGACGGTAGCCACGAGCACCCGACCCAGGCCTTGCTCGACGCGCTGACGATCCGCCGGCGCAAGGGCCGGCTCGGCGGGCTCACCGTGGCGATCTGCGGCGACATTCTGCACAGCCGGGTGGCCCGCTCGAATATCGCGCTCTTGAACACGATGGGGGCGCGGGTGCGGGTCGTCGCACCCCGCACCCTGCTGCCCGCCGAGATCGAGCGGCTCGGTGTGGAGGTATTTCACGACATGGCCCGAGGGCTGTCGGACGTCGACATCGTCATGATGCTGCGCCTGCAGAGCGAGCGCATGCACGGCTCCTTCGTGCCGTCGACGCGCGAGTATTTTCACTTCTTCGGGCTCGACTACGACAAACTGCGCGCGGCCAAGCCCGACGCGCTGATCATGCATCCGGGGCCGATGAACCGGGGGGTCGAGATCGGCAGCGAGATCGCCGACGACATCGACCGCAGCCTGATCCGATCGCAGGTCGAGATGGGGGTTGCGGTGCGCATGGCCTGCCTCGAGATCCTGACCCGCGATCTCGGTAACGGCCCGCCGCTGCCGTGAAAGCATTGACGATCGCCTGGACCCCGCGGTGCGTCCTTCGAGACGGCCGCCTTGTCCTGAGGAGCCGCCGCAGCAGGCGTCTCGAAGGGGCGGCCTCCTCAGGATGAGGACAATTCCTTGATGCCATCAACAGCGCACCCCCGGGCTGTGACCCGGGGGAGCGCCCCCAGAGCCTGCCCCAGGCTTGAACTGGGGGCGCGTCTCGGAGCACGCACGAGCGCATGAACCGTTTGCTGTTCCGCGGCGCTCGGCTGCTCGACCCGGCAGGCGGGCTCGACACAACGGGCGATCTGTTGGTCGAGGGCGAGCGGATCGCCGCAATCGGCGGCGATCTCTCGGCCGCCTCGCGCGACGCGGAGACGGTTATGGCCGAGGGGCTGTGCCTGGCGCCCGGGCTCGTCGACATGCGCGTGCAATTGCGCGAGCCCGGTGCCGAGCACATGGAGTCGATCGAGAGCGGCGGGCGCGCCGCGGCGGCAGGCGGTGTCACGACGATGGTGGCACTGCCAAACACCGACCCGCCGGTCGACGATGTCTCGGTGGTCGAGTTCCTCGCCCGCCGGGCGCGCGAGGTCAGGCTCGCCAAGGTCCACACCTATGCGGCGGCGACCAAGCGGCTCGAGGGGCATGAGCTTACCGAGATGGGCCTGCTCGCGGCGAACGGCGCGCTCGGCTTCACCGACGGCGTCAAGGCGGTCGCCGACGCGCTCGTCATGCAGCGGGTGCTGGCGTATGCCCGCAGCTTCGATCTCCTGGTGCTGCAGCACCCGGAAGAGCCGAGCCTCGCCCGCGCCGGCGAGGTCAACGAAGGCGAGATCGCGACACGACTCGGCCTTGCCGGCATCACCCCGATGGCCGAGGTCATCATGGTCGAGCGCGATCTGCGGCTCGTCGAGATCACCGGTGCCCGCTATCACGTCGCCCATGTGTCGACGGCTGCCGCGATCGAGGCGATCCGGCAAGCGAAGGCGCAGGGCCTGCCGGTGAGCTGCGATACGGCGCCGCCCTATTTCGTGCTCAATGAGACGGCGATCGGCGACTACCGGACCTTTGCCAAGGTCTCCCCGCCGTTGCGCAGCGAGCAGGACCGGCGGGCGGTCATCGAGGGGCTGCGCGACGGTACGATCGATGCGATCGCCAGCGACCATGCGCCGTGGGACCAGGATTCCAAGCGCCTGCCGTTCAGCTCGGCAGCCTACGGCATCGTCGGGCTCGAGACATTGCTGGCGCTGTCGCTCGAGCTCTACCACAGCCGCCATCTCGATCTGCTCGGCTTGCTGCGGCTTCTGACCGTGAACCCGGCGGGTATCCTGCGCCTGCCGGTCGGCCGTCTCGCCGTTGGGGCGCCGGCCGATCTCGTGCTCTTCGACCCGGACCTCGGCTGGCGCATCTGCCCCGACGCGTTCCGCTCAAAATCGAAGAACGCCCCGTTCGACGAGCGCCCGGTCCAGGGCCGGGTGCAGTTGACGATCGTCGACGGC
>DATEQL010000093.1:0-2235 GCA_035272665.1 Allostellaceae bacterium | reverse complement strand
CAGCATTCTGGCAGGCACCGCGTATATTCGAGAAATGTATGACCGGTTTGGCGCACCGGGCTTTCTGGCCGCCTATAACGCCGGTCCGGATCGGGTTGACAATTACTTGGCCGGACGAGCCGCCCTGCCGGAGGAGACGGTGCACTACGTGGCCGCGATCACGCCCAATCTCGGTACCGACGTGCCGCGGTCAGGGCCTTTTGCGGTCTATGCCTCCGCCCGCTCCGGCCGAGCGCAGAGGCCGACCGTCGCCAGCCTGGCGGCGGGATGCGACCTGAACGCCGCGTACAATCCCAGCCACCCCTGCACGTCTTTGGAACGGGCTGCGAGGGAGCCGGCCCCGATACAAACGGCTTTCGCCCCACAGCTGGGCGCGAACGGCTGCGACTTGAACGCGGCCTACGATCCCAACCATCCCTGCATCTCTGCCTCGCCGCCGGCCGCGTCCGGCGTCTTATTGGCGTCGGTTGAGGGTACCGCGGAGACGACAGGCAGCCCCGTCCTGTTGTCGCCAGCGACGGTTCAGCCGCTTCCGAAACCCGCGGCGCCACCGCAGCCGCCGAGCCGATCCATGGCACAGGGTGCCGCATCGCCAATCCAGTCCGCGTTGTCTGGCGGGGGATGGGCGATCCAGGTGGGGGCCTTCAAAAGTCCGGACCTGGCCCGCGCGGTGGCGGAGGGTGCGCGCTCGCAGGCGCCGGACCAGCTCCGCTCCGCCGCCCTGGCGGTGCAGCCGACGGCGCCGTTCGGTAGCACCGTCCTCTATCGCGCTCGCCTCGCCAACTTGTCGGCGGGTGCAGCGTCAAATGCCTGCACGCTTCTCAACCAACGCCAACTACCCTGCGTCGTCGTGCGGCCGACCGGCGCCTGACCGCGGCGCTCCCGAGGAAATTATCCCGCGCCCACCGGGAGTTTCCGGAGGAATTCCGTTCGTTGTGCTGCGCCGGCAGCCATAAAGGCGGCGTCCTGGCCCGACAGAACGAATCGCGCGCCCAGTTCGACATAGCGCGGCATCAGCGTCTCGTTATAAACACCGGCCATTCCGGGGAATTTGCCGTGCTTGCGTGCCGCTGCAATCATCGTCCGATATGCTTCGGCGACGCGCTGGTTGCCAAAATCGCCGTGGATGCCCATCTCGGCGCACAAATCATTGGTGCCGATCAACAGCACATCGACCCCCGGGACCGCCGCGATCTCTTCGGCATTGGCGATCGCCGTCGGCGTCTCCAGCATGACGATCGTCAGATTGGCGGCGTTGAGCGCGGAAGCGGCTTCTCCCGAGCTGGCGGAGCGCAGCCCGTAATGCGGTCCGATGCCGCCCATCGAGCGGTGGCCGATCGGGGGGTATTTGAGCCGGTTTACCACCTCTCTGGCTTCGGCTGCCGTGTCGACATGCGGCATCACGATGCCGAGTGCACCATTGTCCAAGGCCCGCGTGGCGATCGCGTACTCACCGTTCGGCACGCGCGCGATCGGCGCGATACCGGCGTCGAGTGCGGCGGTCGAGATCTGCGCGCAAGCCTCGAGCGACATCACACCATGCTCCATGTCGAGAAACAGCCAGTCGAAACCGGCTACCGCCATGGCCTTGGCGATCTCGACGCTGCGCGTCATGCGCACCCCGACACCGAGCGACAGCTGCCCTTGTTCGAGCTTTTCGCGGGCGACATTGCGGACGGCGGCGGGCATCGGCGGTTCCTCCTCGGGGTAGATGCAAGGTCCGGACGGCGAGACTACACGCAGCAGGCAGGAAGCTCACGGGCCATGAACTTTCACCTCGCAGATTTGATCGGTATCCAGGCGCTGACAGGGTGACCGGATTTCCCGTTTTCGCGGCTCGCGCGGATTCGATTGTTATTCGACTGTTAGGCCCGTCAGAATTCGTTGATCGCCGAAAAAATTCCGTTGATCGGCCGAGTAACGAATTTTCCTCGTAAGTGGCTGAAATCATGAGAGATTATTCCAGACGTTATGGCCGTTTTGTGGTAAAAAGCGCGATTTTCGTTGTATCTCGCGCCCGGCTACCCCTCGCTCAACCCCTCTTGCGGGTCGCCGCCCAGGGCGTGGATCAACGCCTTGAGCTCTTCGGTTGCTTCAGCCAGTCGTGTTCTGTCGACGCCGCGCAACACCAGGGTCACGCCGAAATCGCCCCGCCGAAAGTACGGGTAGGAGCCGATCTCGAGATCGGGATAACGCGTCTGCAACGCTCCGAGATCCTTCGCCAGCGTACCCTCG
>DATEQL010000092.1:0-10841 GCA_035272665.1 Allostellaceae bacterium | reverse complement strand
ATGTCCGCCGCCCGACCCCCAGGCATCCTAAACGACACGTCGGCTCGCACCCTCGTCGCGGGCGATCTCGAGGCTCTCTTTCTGCCCAGCCACGGAATGCTTTGTGCCTCGCTTCGCCACCGGGGTGCAGAGATCCTGCGGCGCGTGGAGAACCTCGAGGCCGGCGCCGCGAGGGGAAGCACCGCCGGGATTCCGCTGCTCCACCCATGGGCGAACCGTCTTGCGGGGTCGCGCTATAGCGTGGCGGGGGAAGCTCGTACTTGACCGGCAGGGGATCCCGACAGGTGAGGAGGAGCCTTTTGGCGGGTTCGACTCCTGCCTTGATGAACGCGACTTCGATGACGGTTTTGCCCTGCCAGAGGAGGGGATCTCGGGCTACCGCTATGCCCAGGTCTTCGCGCCAAAAGATCAGGACTACATCGCGCTCGAGCCGATGACCGCCCCGCCGGCGCGCTGACGAGCAGTCGCGGGTTGCGCCTCGTGCAGCCAGGCCAAAAGTTCCGGGCGGCATTCCGGGTTTATATCGGCACGGCCCGCTAGTCATCCGCAGGATCCATCGAGCGATCATAAACTCTGCCGAAGATGCCGGCCCAAGTTGGCCCTGAACGTTACCCTTGGTGACGGCGGGATCGCCTTCAGCCAGTCGCTGAATCCTTTGAGCCAACAGCGTGGCATGCTGGCAAGCGTTTCGACCAGCTGGTTGTCCTGCACGAGCATGGAAGCGTCCCTCGGCAGTGACGGATTCTCATCGCCCAAGGTTGTCGTCAACGACGCGCTTCGCCATCACTGATTTCCCGATCTACCGATGCGCTTGCCGCTTTGTGTTCGCCCGGTGCCCGATGCACAGCAGTATCGGACACCTAATTGATTTGAGCCGAATTGCTGGAGTTAGCAAAAGTAAAACTGTGTTAAATGTTGTAAAAAATTGTAAGAGGATAGCCGAAAGTGGGCATTCTCGACTTGCACATGATGAGTTTAATCTACATTAACGCGAAGGCGACAGGGATGCCCTTTGATCATGAACAGAATTTTGTCGATGTTTACGCGACATAGGAAAGGACCAGTGCCATGACAATCGAGGATTATAAACGGGCGGAAACATTGACGGCGCACTGGGCGCAGTGCCGAGGTCGCGTCAGACAGCAGAATATCGGGCTTTGTGCGATGGTAATCGTCACGGTGTCCGTGCTCGGCTGGGCGGTGATCGTCTGGCCGCTGGTAGCCTTTTTGCGGTGACCACGCCGTCCGCGCAAATCAAGGAGGATCCAATGATCCAATGGTCCGAAATACTGCGAGCCGCGGAGCGCTGAGCCAACGGCTTTCTGACTGGAGCCGCCGCCGCATCGCTAATAGCGATTGCCGGGTTGCTATCATCCTGCTCGCTCGTGCCATTTGAACTCAAGCGGTGAGTGGGCGCAAGCGACCGCGGGGGTATCCTCCGATTATCTCTCTCATGTGTCTCGATTGCGACGCCGCGCACCGCAGCGACGGCTTCGTGGAGTGTCGTGAAAATCCGCGTCTCGCCGAGCGCCGCCGTGATGCGGTGCCGGTCCATGTCGGACCGAAGCTACGGGCTGACGCGCGCGAAGACCATGCCGACCCCTTGGCGCGCCAGATCATCGAGCAGATCGCGAATGGACTTCGCAGCGGAGTAGTCCATATCCGTGATCGCGCCGGCATCGACGATGAACCAGCGGACCGGCGTCGGCGCGCTCTCCACGAGGGCGCGCACTTCGTCGGTCAAGAGGTTATCGTTCGCGTAAAACAGATCCGCGTCGACGCGATAGACCACGAGCCCGGCTCGGTCTCCTTGCCCGGCGTCGCGGGCACCGGCGTCCACCGGTCGGACGAGTCCGGCGCGAACATCATCGTGTGTGGGCGATAGCTGTGACTTACGTGCCTGAAAAGCGACAGAGCGATCGCTAGCAGCGATACCCTGCTCGACGCCGATTGCGACAACGGCCGCCGCGGTCACGACCGCAAGATAGAACTCGCCGGGGCTTTCACGGCGGAGACCCGCCACGTCGACCATGCCGACCGCAATCGTGAACACGATGCCGGCCAGCACGCAACGCGGCAGGTACTGAAGCGGGCCGGTCAGAGCCAGCAGCACCAGCAGCACGACTCCTGCAAACACCAATTGTGTGACCTGACTGCGCGCGCCCGCGCGATCCGCGATTGCGGTCTGCGTCGGGCTGCCTTCGACCACGAACGTCCCGCTAACTGCGGCAGCGGCGTTTGCGGCTCCCAGCCCGAGGATATCCGCGTCCTCGTCGACGCGCTCGCGATAGCGCAACGCGAACACGCGTTATGTCGCGGCGCTTTGCCGGATTATCATCACGAAGCATGAAGCGGTTACCAGCAGCACCCCAAGGGTTTCGCTCCAGGTCACGTCGCGCAGCCCGATCGACGGCAGCCCCCGGGGACTGCACCGATGACCGCGATGGCTCGCTCAGCGAACCGGAACGCAGCGCTGGTCGCGATCGCCCCGACTACGGCGAACAGCGAAATGGGAAATCGCGGAACCACGCGGTTGCCGAGCAGGATGCTGCCGGCCACGAGCGCGGACAGCGCCAGTGTCGGAAGGTCGAGCCGCCGCAAACTCTGGAAAATTTCCCACATCTGAACGAGCGTGTGGTGCGAGCGCACCGTGACTCCGAACATGCTATGGGAGAGGCTGGCCTCCGGCTTTAACATGGATTAAAGCAGATTGACTCTTGCTCAACGGCCAACGTTCGGCCACCGCACGTGGCGCGAAATCATCGCGTCTTAGCTGGGCTTCGCCGTCGCGCTGCCCCTTTCGAGAGTCCAGTCGACGACCTGCAGGATCACCGCGCCGAGACTGGTATTAACGGCGGTCGTCACCGCATCGATCGAGTCGGCCGCAACCGGCGTCGTCTTCTCGAAACGCGCGGCCGCAACAGGCTGGCGCCGCGGCATGCGCAGCAAGGTCGTCTCGAGCACGACAGTCGCTCGCGGCACGCCCGACGCATCCCTCTCAACCTGAAACTTCGGCAAGTTGGAGAGCAGCAGAAAATCCGTCGGGAGGGTCTGATGGGTCGACGCGACGACCGGCAGGCGCCCGGTGTTCTGGAACGATTGGATCAGCAGCAGCTGCACCATCGCCGGCGCATTGTCGGTCCATTCGACGTCGGCGTAATACTCGACCTGAAACGGGCCGTTCATCAGCGCGATGCGGGAGGTGTCGAGCTGGTGCGGAGCCGTCGGCTCGTCGACGACGAGCGACCAGGTAACCGGCCGCAGCCCCGGTGGGAAGCCCGTCACCGGCGACAGGGTGTATTGGCGTGGCGGCGGCCCGCCAGCCAATCCGCAGGCCCACATGGCCGGGAGTAGGGAGACGATAAGCAACCCGGCAAGAAGCTGCCGACGGCTCATCTGAGCTGTACCCCCTGCTCCATCTTGTTGCCGAATAGGAAGCGGGCGGGGTTACGGTCGATACTGTCGAGAATGGTTGTCGCCTTGCCGACCGCCGTTCTCGCATCGATGATCAGCGCCGACAAATCCGGCAACGAGCCCTCTGTGAACTGTCGGATCGGACGGCGGTTCTCGGCAGCTACCCCGTTCAGCTGGTCCATCAGTTTGTCAGCAGATGCTGTGGCCTGCCGGAAATTGCGCAGCGATGCCCTGATGTCCTCGCGATTTTCCTGCACAACGCCATCCAGGTGCCCGGTTAATTGATGGACACCGGCGAGGGCGTCGTCGGCTCTGCCAATCACCGGACCGATAGACGCGGCATCGGCCTCCAGGGATTTCATCATCGATGCCGCGCGTTCAAGGATAGTGGATATTGTCTTCTCGTTCTCGGGCGAGACGATTTTCTGGATGCGGTCGAGGGTTGCGATACCCTCCTTGATCAAAGTCGGCAGATTCTTCCCCGCGGTTTCAACGGATGACATCAGCTCCTGGGTCGGAGACGGTAAAGCCGGGATCTGGTAGTAGGGCAAATCCGTTTTAACGAGCTTTACCGGGGTGCCGGGATAGAAATTAAGCTGGACCACCTGTGAACCGGTGACGAGACTGGCACTCTCGAGCCGCGCGCGCAGGCCCTGGTCGATCAGTTGCTTCAATCCCGCCGCCAGCGCCGCGGGGGGAGAATATTTCTGGATCACATCCGGCCGAATCTGGATAATGACCGGTATTTCGAAGGATTTGTCAGCGGGGTCGTAGCGGACCCCAACTTCGACGACTTGGCCGAGCGGCACCCCACGAAAGAGGACCGGCGATCCGACTGTCAAGCCGTCCACCGATCCCTCGAGGAACACGACAAAGCGCTGCGTCGTCTCAAAGAAGGTGAATCTGCCGAAGACTAGCGCCGCCGCGACCAGCAATCCGATCCCGCCGATCACAAAGCCTCCGATCAGCCTCGGGTTTGCCCGCCGGCTGCTCATGGTGCGGCTCCCGACCTCGCGCCGGCGGCACCTCGAGTGTCTTCATGCCTCCCGGTAGGTTCTCCCCGCCTCAGAAATCGTTGGACCTCCGGATTTGGGCACTCGTCGCGCAGTTGTCTCGGCGCACCCACGGCAATTTGCGTCTTGGTCTCGGAATCGAGGAAGACGCAATTGTCGCCGACCGCGAAAATGCTAGCCAGCTCATGGGTGACCATAACGACGGTGGCCCCGAGGCTGTCACGTAGCTCCAGGATCAGATTATCCAGCAGGCGCGAGCTGATTGGGTCGAGACCCGCGGACGGCTCGTCGAACAGCAGCACCTCGGGCGAGAGTGCCATCGCTCGGGCGAGTCCGGCGCGTTTCTGCATGCCGCCGCTGATCTCCGAGGGAAAGTACTCCTCGAAGCCGGAGAGCCCGACCAAGGCAAGGTTCAGCGACGCCAGATCGGCGATTTCGGCGGGATTCAGGCTCGTGTACTGCTCCAGCGGGAGCGCCACGTTCTCGAGCAGGGTCATCGAGCTCCACAATCCACCACCTTGATAGGTCACGCCGGTCGTTCTGAGGATGGCGTCGCGCCGCTCAGGCTCGGCATCCCACAGGCTTTCGCCGGAGTAGAGGACGCGACCGCGGGCGGGCAGCTGCAACCCAACGAGGGCATGCAGTAGAGTGCTCTTGCCGCATCCGCTGCCGCCCATGATGATGAATATGTCGCCCTTGTTGATCGTAAAGTTCAGGTCATGCTGAATCACAAAGTCGCCATAGGCCATCGTCAGGTCCTCGACCACGATATGCGCCTTAGGCGCCCGTTTCGTTCTCGGATCGCTCAAGGCTGGATGCTCCGCCCGCGCTCATATGTTCAGAGTCGTGCAGAGTACTGTGGCGATCGCATCGACCACTATGATCAACACGATGCAAAGCACGACGGCGGAGGTGGCGGCGTCGCCGACAGCAGCTGCGCTGCGCGAGCACCGCATGCCGCGCCAGCAGCCGACGACCGCGACGATCGCGCCGAATATCGCCGCTTTGACGAGGCCGATCGCCCAATCGTTCAGCCCAACGGCGCCGCTCGTCTGATGGTAATAGGCGACCGGCGAGATATCGAGCGTAACCCCGCCGATCAGCAAGCCGCCGAGCATGCCGACGATATTGGCGAAGATCGCCAGCAATGGCATCATCATGACGAGTGCCACGATCCGCGGCAGTACCAGAAACTCCATCGGCGGAATACCAAGCGTTTGCAGCGCCGAGATCTCGTCGCTGACTTGCATCGTGCCCAGATTCGCGGCGAAGGCGGCGCCGGTGCGTCCCGACATCAGGATGGCGGTCATCATCGCCGCCAGCTCGCGCACCATGCCGATGCCAACGAGGTCGGCGACATAGATTGCCGCGCCGAACCGGCGAAGCTCAACGGCACCGACAAAGGCCAGAATAAGCCCGATCAGAAAGCTGACCAACGCCACGATCGGCAAGGCGCTAGGCCCGCAATCCTCGATCGCAAGCAGGAGGTCCGAGCGCCTGAGCCGCGCCTTGCCGACAATCAGCCGGCCGATCGCCACACAAGCTTCTCCGAGAAAACCGAAAAAATCGGCGGTCGCTGCAAACAAAGTCTGACTGCTCGCGCCGACGCGGGTGAGGAGATCGGGCCGCGTCTGTGTGCGCCTCGCCCCTTGGCGTTCAGGGACAGCCCGCGCCAGGGCGAGCAGTCGCCGGGCCCCACCCGGCAGCCCCGACCGGTCGATGGAAACGCCGCGCTCGCCGGCGATGGTCTCGAGCTTGTTGAGGAATTCGATCAGGATGTTGTCCCACGCCGTGAGGTCTTGCGTATCAAAGGTGATCTTCGTCGCGCGCGGGACCTGGCTCAGCCGACGCGATAATTCGGCGGGGGAATGAGCGCCGCTCGCCAGGACCCACTCGCCGAACAGCCTGATGCGAAACTCGCCGGCAGCCAGGAGGCTCGCCTCCCAGCCGTTCCGCAGGGTAGCAGTATGCGCGCCATAGGCTGGATTCGCAGAGTTCCGAGTGTTGGCAGCCATGAGACGATGCGTGTCTCCCTATGCTGCTTCCGCGACGATGAACGCACGGCCTGCCGATGAGTTGAGACCCGCGTGGGCTGGACGATCGTCTTGCATCGGCATCCATCCTGCCGGTAGCGAGCCGGTTGCGTCCCGGTTCGGTGGAGGGCTCGCCGCTTGGGTGGCAGCCGGCCCTCTCACATGCTGTTGATGATCGAGCACGTCGTGCTCGATCCCTGCGGCTGCCATCAGGGCCGGTGGATCGATGATTTCGAGCCTATGGTTGGCGAGGCGAACGATCTTTTGCTCGCGAAGGATCTGAAGCGTTCGGCAGACGTGGACGTAAGTGAGACCGAGCGCCTGACCAATGTGGCCTTGGCTCAGCGGCAGGTGAATGGTCTCGCCTGGCTGGACCGGAGGCCGGCGACGGAGCCTGACATAGATCTCGAGAAGCAGATGCGCGATGCGTTCCCTGGCGCCGCGAAGACCGAGGTTAGTGAGGTGGTCGTGCGCACGCGCTTCATTGGCGGTAATTTGGCGGCAGAACAGAACAGCAAGGCGTGGATTGGTCTCGATAATGATGTCCAGCTTGTGCCGTGGGAAGGCGAAAACGCGCACGATCGAAAGGCAACGAGCAGAGTGATACATCGGCGCGTTCGCTGCCGACTGAAACCCGAGCACGGCGCCCGGCAGTGCAAAATCCAAGATTTGGCAGGAGCCGTCATCGAGCAGCGCGGCGAGGGCGATCCAGCCGTTCAGAACAATGAGATAGTTGGAACAGACATCACCCTGACGATATAGATCCGATCCGGCGGGGACGACCCGAGCACCGGCTTCCAGATCGGTGATCGTCTCGAGTTCTTTTCTTATCGGCATCTTGTGTCTCCTGTGCATCGCCGGGCGAGCCCCGACACCGGGTTAGAGTTTCCCGTAACCCGGCTCGCCTGACACCAAGTGCTGCCCGGTCAAATGCACGCAATGGCACGCGCGCAGCCAATACCTTCAAATCACGCGGCACTACGAGCATTCGATCCGGATAGACGCGCTGTCGGGGGTTCCGGACGCGAGGTTAGTTAGCCAGCGTCAGTCCCCGGGTCCAGTGAAGCCGGGTAAATTCCGGTGAGTTGTGGTGAGGCGAGGGAAACTTGATCGGAGCGCGGACCAGTCAGCCCCCTGGCCCCGCTTGGCCGCGAGTTGAACCACGCTTAACCAAAACGGATGATGACCAGAGTGCCACGATCGCCCGCATCGTTTCCCCCCGAGCCACCCCGCGCTATCGGAACAGCTTCCTGATGCGCGATACAACTCGGCGAGCGGAACCCAGCAGAGGGACGTGGGGAGAGGGCTGGGCTGAGACCTCAGGCCGTCAGGCGCGTTTGTTCGGCCCAGGAACGTAGCGCTTGCGCGGTCACTTCATCCATCGGGAAGAAAAACTCGATCCGGACCTCCTGCAGAGTCACATCAAGCGGTGTACCGAGCGTCGCAATCGTCGTGAAGAGCCGCAGCGATGTCCCGTCGTGGCGGAAATGGATCGGCAATACCGGGCTCTGACCCTCGTCCTCCGGCGGTATGGTCTCTGAAAGAGCCGGAACATCTGGGAAGGCGAGCAGCCGCGTCAGCAGATCCGCCGTCTCGGGCTTACGATCCGCACGGGCGTCGGCCTGTACACCGCGCACGAAGTAGAGAATGACCTCCTCCCAGTTTACGATAAACGGCCGCAATCCCTCGCCGGATACCAGTGCCACCGCCAGATTGACCGGCTCGGACGGAGAACCGGCTGGCGCTGGGCGATCAGGAATTCGGTCAGGTTCACCGCACCGCGATTTGCCCGAAGCAGGTTCCAACACCGATCAACGACAAATGCCGGGTAGGGCTCATGTTGGGCGAGCATGTAGTCGAGCGCGCTGTTCACGACAGCGAGGTCAGGTGTTGACAGGTCGCGCTCGCGCCAAGCGGGCGCATACCCGGCTGCCAGCATCAATGCGTTCTGCTGGCGAAGCGAAAGGTTCATCGTCGCCGCAAGCCGCAGGATCATGGCCCGGCTGGGCGTGGCCCTGCCCGACTCGACAAAGCTGAGATGCCGCTGGGTGGTACGCGCGGCGAGTGCCAGGTCGAGTTGCGAGAAGCCGCGTCGTCCGCGCCAGCCTCTCAGGAGCCGACCAAAGGCGCTGCCGTTCGCAACAGCGCCCTCACTTCTCGGGGCTCGAGGGGTGTTCATAGGCGACACGATATCCGTGCCCAGACCGAGCGCCAATTCCCTCCGAGGGAATTGAGCCCCCACCACCCGACCTCCACACTCCTGGTCTGACACGAGCAGGAGACCGCCATGCAGCGCGTCGCATTTGCCGGCACCTTCCCTACGAGCCTCGAGGAACCGGTACGCCGTCATCTCACCGTGCCATGTGAGATCGTCGTTTCCGACGAGGCCGGGATCATCCCGCAACTTGCCGATGTCGAAGTGCTGGTGACGATGACCCTGACAGCCGAGATGGGGCGGGCGTCTACCCGCCGCTTGAAACTCGTTCAGGTGCCCGGTGCGGGACTCGATCGGATCGATCGGTCAGCGTTGCCCGTCGGGGTACGGCTCGCAAACGTCTATGGGCACGAGACGGGAATTGCCGAATACGTGATCGGGGCGATGCTGGCTCTGACCCGTGATTTCTCTCGGCTCGACATTGCGCTCCGCGCCGGAGAATGGCAGAGCCAATGGGCTGTCGGCGTTGCCTCCCGTCCGGCGTGGCCGGAGCTCGCGGGCAAAACGATCGGAATACTCGGGTATGGCCGTATCGGTCAGGCGGTCGCCCGTCGCGCTCGCGCCTTCGATATGGATATCTGTGCAGTTCGCCGCGATGTTTGGCGTTCTAGCGAAGACGAACCAGCCTTTCTCGGCGGTCCGGGGGCGATCGACGAGGCGCTCAGGCGTTCGGACTACGTGCTGATTTCGATGCCGGCGGCCCCCGATACGATCGGGACCATCGATCGCAGGCGGCTCGGCTTGATGAAATCGACAGCCTTTCTGATCAACGTGGCGAGGGCGGAAATCATCGATGAGGATGCGCTCTACGAGGCCCTCGCGCGGCGTTTGATCGCGGGTGCGGCACTCGATGTCTGGTATCGCTATCCGCGCGAGCCCGGCCTCACCGCCCCGGCCACGCGCCCCTTCCACGAATTGCCGAATGTGCTGATGACCCCGCATGTCTCCGGCTGGACCGATGGTATGCTGGACGCCCGCGCGAAGCTGATCGCGGAAAACATCCGACGTGTTGCGTGCGGAGAAACCCCGCTCAATCTGATCGCCTGATGAACGACGGCTTGCCCCTCAATCCGCCGGTGGCGCCGCCGAGGGGTGTCCGTCTGCCGCTCTTCTACGGCTGGGTGCTCGTTGCCATCGCGTTCGTGACGATGGCCGTTGGGGTCAACGGGCGCACTGCCTTCTCGCTGCTGTTTCCGGCGATCCTGGACGAATTCGGGTGGGATCGCGGCGTGACGGCTGGCGCTTTCTCGTTCGGGTTTCTCGTTTCAGCGCTCGTTACGCCGTTTGTCGGGCGGCTGATGGATCTGCGCGGCCCGAAACTCGTGATCGAACTCGGCGTCGTTACGATGGGTGTCGGGCTGCTCCTTGCCAGCGTCATTCACGAGCCGTGGCAGCTTTACCTCATCCTCGGTGCACTTGCCGGTGGCGGCGTCAACTGCCTCGCCTACACGGGACAGTCGCTTTATCTGACCAATTGGTTCGTGCGTCGGCGTGGGCTGGCACTCAGCATCGCTTTCTCCGGCGTCGGCATCGGCTCGATCACGATCCTGCCCTGGCAGGGGTGGATTATCGAAACCGCCGGATGGCGTTCCGCCTGCGTCTGGCTCGGCGTTCTGGTGCTGGCGCTATTAGGACCGCTCAACCTGCTGCTCAAGAGACGGCCCGAAGACCTCGGTCTGGCACCGGACGGCATGCTGTCGGGCAGCGCCTCGACCGAAGGTGCCGCAAATGTCGTGGATCACGCCTGGGCGGCGGTTGACTGGACACTCGGGCGAGCCTTGCATACGCGCCGCTTCTGGTGGATCGCCGCCGGCTATTTCTGTGGTCTCTTTTCTGGTATGCGGTCCAGGTTCATCAGACGAAGTATTTGATCGAGATTGGTTTCGGGCCGAGCGAGGCCGCCTGGGCGCTGGGATCGGTGAGCCTGGTCGCAATTCCCGGCGAGATCGCGTTTGGCCATTTGTCGGACCGGATCGGACGCGAATGGGTATGGATGATCGGCAATGTCGGCTTTGTCATCTGCTGTGCAGCCTTGGTCTTGCTCCGCGACGCTCCGAGCCTGCCGTTGCTGTTCGCGATGGTTCTCGGCCAAGGGACGCTCGGCTACAGCCTGACCTCGGTGATGGGCGCGATCCCTGCCGAGATCTTCGAGGGTCGGCATTATGG
>DATEQL010000091.1:0-2761 GCA_035272665.1 Allostellaceae bacterium | reverse complement strand
ACGGCATCAAGTCGATCGAGGCGAAATATCCTGGGCTCGAGGACTTCATGATCCATTGGGCCGAGGGGCTTCCGCCCGAAGAGTTCAAGGAGCAATTGCGCTGGTTCGCCCGCGACGTGATGCCGGCTTTTAACCGGACTTGAAGGCGAAGGACTACATGACGGCGGTGCGTCCTTCGAGGCGCGCCCGAGGGCGCGCCTCGAAGGATAAGTTACTAGAAATCCCTCGTCCTGAGAAAGCTGCGGAGCAGCTGTCTCGAAGGACGTACTACATTGATCCAGCTGTGAGCGGGGAGGAACGCGAGCAATGAAATTCGGACTGTTTTACGAGCACCAGCTACCGCAGCCCTGGGGCGAGGAGTCCGAGCTGCGCCTTTACCAGCAGGCGCTCGACCAGATCGAGCTCGCCGATCGTTTGGGGATCGACTACATCTGGGAGGTCGAGCACCATTTCCTCGAGGAGTATTCGCACTCCTCCGCGCCCGAAGTGTTTCTCGCCGCCTGCTCTCAGCGCACCAAGCGCATTCGCCTGGGTCACGGCATCACCCTGATGCCGCCCAATTACAATCACCCGGCGAGAGTCGCGGAACGCATCGCGACACTCGATCTGGTCTCGAACGGCCGCGTCGAATGGGGGACCGGCGAGTCGGCGACGGCGGTCGAGATGGACGGCTTCCGTGTCGACCCCGACGACAAGCGGGCGATGTGGGAGGAGGCGACCCGAGAGGCAGCCAACATGCTGGCGATGCGGCCCTATCCCGGATTTCAGGGGCGCTGGTTCGAGATGCCGTGCCGCAACCTGGTGCCGAAAGCGGTGCAGCGGCCGCACCCGCCGATGTGGGTGGCGTGCTCGCGGCGCGAGACCATTCACTTGGCCGCGCGCAACGGGCTCGGCGCGCTGACATTCTCGTTTCTCGATCCCGACCAGGCGGCAAAGTGGGTCGAAGAATATTACGACATCATCAAATCGGACGAATGCGTGCCGATCGGCCATCGCGTCAATCCGAATATCGCGATCGTTACCGGCATGTCCTGTCATCAAGAAGAGGCCGAAGCGATCCGCCGCGGGCTCGACGGGTTCCGGTTCTTCGGCTACTCGCTCGGCTATTATGCGCTCTTCGGCGAACATCGCCCCGGACGAGCCGATCTCTGGGAGCGCTTTCTGCAGGTCAAGGACCAATTGCCGGACAATGCCGGGCGCGGCGGCATCGGCACACCGGATCAATTGCGCGCGCATCTGGCCCGCTACGAGAAGGCCGGCATCGACCAGGTCATGTTCATCCAGCAGAGCGGCGGCAATCGCCACGAGCATATCTGCGAGTCGCTCGAGGTCTTTGCCGAGCGCGTGATGCCGGAGTTCAAGGCGCGCGACGAAGTGCGTGAAGCCGAAAAGCGGCGCGAGCTCGCGCCCTATATCGAGGCCGCATTGGCGCGTAAGCCGAAGATGGCACCGCTCGACGATGCCGCGATCCCGCGCGTCGAGGCCTTCGGCCGCAAGGCGCCCTCCCCCCTCCTCAATTCCGATCGCGGCGGTGCTATCCCGATCCCGACCCAAGACCCATTTTTGACACGCGAGACCGCCCGACACTAGGCTCCGTCGCCCCTGGCTGAACCGACCGCTCGGCTGCGCCAAGTCGGGCGACCGGCCCGCCGGAAGGAGCCACAAGCTGTGAGCAACTCTCGTATATCGATCGCCGCTATCGCAGTGGCGGCAGCATTCGCGATGCCGAGCCTCGCGACCGCACAAAAACACCTGCCGCCCTCGGCGATCTGATGACCGCGTTGGTGCAGCCGCGCCACATCAAGCTCGGTCTCGCGGGGAGCGAGCAAAACTGGCCATATGCCACCTATGAACTCGATCAGCTGCTTGAAACCTTCGCCGACGTCGCCGAGATCCTGCCGAAATATCGGGATCTGTCGATCCCCGATATGATCAAGTCCACTGTTAATGAACCGCTGGCGGCGCTCGACCGGGCAATTCAGGCCAAGGATGGCAACCAGTTCAATGCGGCCTATGGACGGCCGACAGCGTCGTGCAACGCGTGCCACCAGAGTTACGATCGCACTGTGATCGTGATCACGCCTCCGACAGAAGCCGCGTTTCCGGATCAGGATTTCCACCTGCCTGCGAAGTAGCGGCTCGCAGCTTGCGATCGGCGAGATCGGCATCCCCGATCAAAGTGTGCGCATCTGTCCCGTACGAGAAAGCCGACCTCGACCAGCCCATGTTCGTCCAGCCGAGTGGCGATAATCGCCATCAACATATCTGCGCGTTGATCGAGGTCTTTCCCGCGCGGATGATGCCGAGTTCAAGGAGCGCGACGAGGTGCGCGAAGCCAAAAGTGGCGCCCGCTCGCGCCCGCTATCGGGGCCGCATTTGCACGCAAACCGCGCCTTGCGCCACTCGACGATGCCGCGGTCCCGCGCATCGAAGCCTTCGGGCGCAAAGTACCGTCGTCGCTCCTCAATTCCGACCACGGCGGCGCGATCCCGATCCCGACCCAAGACCCTCTCGCCGCCCGAGAAGTCACGACCGCAAACTGAACCGCACAGACGGCTACGTGCGCTGCCAAAAGTGCAACCCTTCCGCGACCACGGACCGCGGAGGTCGGCTGTTCAAGTAAGATGAATTATTTGAAAGCTTCGCTCGAAGATTCTTGCCTATCGGCGGGCTAGGGCCAGTTGATTGGATAGGCCCCGCGGTGAAGTCCATTAACGGGATCGGACATGTTCGACGGATTGCTCCGCATTTTGCTCGGGCT
>DATEQL010000090.1:0-3242 GCA_035272665.1 Allostellaceae bacterium | reverse complement strand
CCGCCGGATGAAACAGGTCGACGGAAAACGCCGGCGGGCGAGATAGGCAAAGAATACATCGTCGGGAACGAGGCCGGGCACCGCGACGATCCGCCACCCGGTGGCGTGATCCAGAACCTCGCTCAAACGTCGGAAGTCGGGGATGCCGTCCGCCGCCACATCGAGCATACCTAGCCCTTCGAGATATTCGCGGCAGGCGCGCCCGACCAGCCGCCGCTGCTGTCGTTCGAAGAGCAATCGCCAGATCGCGTGCTCCTCTTGGCTGTAGCCTTGCCAGTTCTGCTCGATGGTAAAATCCGGCCGGACCGCGGTCATCGACCTCTCCGAAACTGCACCTCCCTCCAAGTGTGAGTGCGGGGTCGGTGCGTCAATCGGTCGCCCAGGGGCTAAGCGGGTCTGCGGCTAGGCCGGTCCGGGGATTGCCTCTGCCAGGCACTCCTGCGCGACCCGGCCCAGTCGCTCGACGAGCTCTGCCAGGTCTTGAACCAGTCGGGCGAAGTGGGGCTTCCGATGGTAGCTGCATTCATGCATGTAGAGCGCCCGGTTGATTTCGATTTGCAATGCGTGACGGCGCACGCTTGGGCGCCCGTAATGACCCGTGGTGAACCCGCCGGCATAGGGCGTGTTGATCGCGACGGCGAAACCACGCTCGGCGAGAAACCGATGGGCGGCCACGACGATCTGCGGAGCGCAGGCAACACCGTGACAATCGCCGAGCACGATGTCGGCCCCGTTCTGTCCGCAGGCGGAGCCGGCGCCCGAGGGCATCGAGTGGCAATCGACGAGAAGACAGCCGCCGAAGAGCGCCTCGGTCTCTTCGACGAGCCGGCGCAGCACCTGATGATAGGGCCGGTAGAGGCACTCGATCCGTCGTTTCGCCTCCGCGAAGCGCAGCTTTTCTGCATAGATCTCTTCGCCGCTGGCGACGATCCGGGCGATCGTGCCGAGACCCATGCGGACCCGCGGCGAGCTGGCATTGACGAACCTCGGCAAGGCATCGGAGAACATGCCCGGATCGAGCTCGTACGCCTCCCGGTTGACGTCGACATAGGCGCGCGGAAAGCGGGCCGACAGGAGCGGGGCCCCGAGCAGCGGCGCCGCCCCAAAGAGCTCGTCGACAAAACTGTCCTCGGACCGCCGCAGGCTCAGCGGGTCGAGCCGTGCGGCGGCGAGGAAATCGGCCGGATAATCGCTGCCGCTGTGCGGCGAAGCGAGCACGAGCGGCAGGCTGCGTGCAACCGGCTGCTGCACATCGAGAATCCCGGCTGCGGATGAAGGGCGCGGGAGCTCACCGTCCATGCCGCGAGCTTAGTGCGCCGGCGTCAGGCTGTCACCACCGCGGCGGTCGCTGATGCGGTAGACGCGCTGCGGCTGAGCGGCGATCGATCTTTCCCCGAGCCCGCGAACGGGGCTACGATCAACCGGTTCGTTCCCGTCACCAGCCGAGGCGACAGACCATCAAGATCGTTCTCGATGTCACGCGGCTGGTGCGGGAGGGCAAGCTCACACCAGAGCAGGCCGAAGAGCTGAAGTCGCTGGCCTCGCGCGACATCGGCATTCTCGCGATCAATATCCTGATGTCGTTCGGCGCGATCGCCGTCGCGGCGGGGATCCTGGCACTCAACCCGTCTTTCGCGACCGGCGCAGCGATCGGGGTTGCGCTCGTGTCGATCGGCCTCGCGGTGTGGTTCGGCGCCGGCGAGCGATGGCGCCTGCTCGGCACGGCCAGCACGGTGATCGGCGCATTGTTGCTGTCGGGCGGTGTCATCGGCGTGCTCGACGGAGGCTTCGCCGGGCTCGCTTTCACAGCCATCCTCTTGCTCGTGCTGGCGGTCATCATTCACAGCAGCTTTTTGATGGCCCTCGTGCCGCTTGCGCTCGCGGGCGCGCTCGGCAGCAGCACCGGGTACTTTCACGCCACCTACATGCTGATGGTCACCGAACCGACGATTACGATCGGCTTTTTTTCCGTGCTCGCGCTCGCGGCCTATCTCGGCTCGACCCGTCTCGGGGCGGCCTATGAGGCGCTGGGGATCGTCGCGGCCCGCGTGTCGCTGGTTCTCGTCAATTTCGGGCTCTGGGTCGGCTCGCTGTGGGGCGACCATCCCGGAGAGGGCTGGGCGGTTGGCAATATGGGTTCGGGGACAGCCCGCCAAGCCTGGGAAAAGGCCGCCCTCCACGTGCCGGGCTGGGTTTTCACCGTCGCCTGGGCCGTTCTCGTGATCGGAGTCGGAGTCTGGGCCGCACGCGCCAACCGGCGCTGGGTCGTCACGATGGCGGCAAGCTTTGGCGCGATAAATTTCTACACGCAGTGGTTTGAGCGGTTGGGTGCCGAGCCGTGGGCGATCATCGTTGCCGGGCTCACTGTCGTCGGGATCGCGGTGGCCTTGTGGCGGTACAACACCACCCATGGCGGCAGGGTCCGCCCGCTCGCGGCGGGAGCATAGCGAGGACGAGAAGATGGAGCGTCGAAAGCTCGGTCAGTTGGAGGTTTCCGCCATCGGCTTGGGTTGCGCCACGATGACGCCGTTCTACCGCGAGCCCGATCCGGCGGAAGCGGTCGCGACGATCCGTCGCGCGGCGGATCTCGGGATCGACCTGCTCGACACCTCGGACGCCTATGGCAACGGCCGGAACGAGGAACTGGTCAGCCGCGCGATCGAGGGACGCCGGAGCGAGTACGTCATCGCCAGCAAATTCGGCAATCTCCGCCGGCCCGATGGTACTCCGACCGCAGACGGCCGGCCGGAATATGTCAAGCTCGCCTGCGAGCGCACCCTCTCCCGGCTACGTACCGAATGTATCGACCTCTACTACATTCATCGGGTCGATCCGGCCGTGCCGGTCGAGGACACGGTCGGCGCGATGAGTGCCCTGGTGCGCGAGGGCAAGGTGCGCTTTCTCGGCATTTCGGAGGCCGCTCCCCAGACGATCCGGCGCGCCCACGCCACCCATCCGATGACGGCGGTGCAGATCGAGTATTCGCTGTGGACCCGTGACGTCGAGGGTGGCGTCCTCGACACCTGCCGCGAGCTCGGGATCGGCTTTGTCGCCTACAGCCCGCTCGGCCGCGGCTTCCTGACCGGCACCGTAAGCGGCCGGAGGATTTCCGAGAGGGCGACGTAAGGCTGCGCATGCCGCGCTTCCAGGAAGACAATTTGCCTCGCAACCTCGAACTCGTCGCCGGGCTGCGCGGCCTCGCCGAGACCGAGCGGTGCACGCCGGCCCAGCTGGCGCTGGCG
>DATEQL010000089.1:0-10146 GCA_035272665.1 Allostellaceae bacterium | reverse complement strand
GGCATAGTGCTTGACCGCGATGCCGCGTTCGCCGATCCGCTCACCGAGCCGGTGCAGAAACACGTCGCCGCGCGATTTGGCGATGTCGAGAATGCCGATGGTCAGCCCGTCGAGCCGCTCCGGTCGGGGCAGGCGCGGCCGAATGGTCGGACTTCGTTCCGAGGTCGGGTCGAGAAGGACGGTCAATTTCTCACCTCCTTGGTTACGGGAAGGCTGCTGCGGGGGCCGCCCGCGGACCAGCCGCCGATGATGCCGGAGAACATCCCGGCATCCCCGCCGGCGCGGACGATCATTAATCCGCCCGGGCGGAACTTGTTGACGGTTCTGCCGGCGAGCGCGGCGGGCCCGCCCTCGGCGATGCCCCCGGCGCCGGCGACGAGGTCGGCGGCCGGGATCTCGCACAGCCGGTAGAGCGCTTCATAGAGCCGCGCCTTCGACCAGCCGGCATTCTTGAAGGTGCGGTGGTGCTCGGGACAGACGACCAAGAGCGCGTCGCAAGAAGGCGCGTGCTTGACGTTGCTGAGCGCCTTCAGCGATCCCGCAAAGCTCTTGGCCAGGCTCTCGGGGTCGCGCGACTTCTGGTCGACGATCCCTTGCAGACCGTAACCGGCGAACACCGTCACCGCCGATTGGCCCGGCTTCAGACCGCGCTCGTCCGAGAGCGGCTCCCAGCTCGACCCCTCCTCGTCCTCGGCGAAGCAATAGCTGAGTTTGCCGGGGTTGCCGAGGGCGGCGCGGTCGACCTCCTGCGGCCGTCCCTCGCCGATATTGCGGATCACGAGCTGCAGGGCGCGCCCGATGGCGGCATTGGCGCGGTTGCCTTGCCCCAGCGCGTTACCCTTCGCGTTCATGCCGATCCGCCGGCGGACCGGGCCATTCACAATCAGCACCGGCCCAACGAACATCGTCGTCGCCAAGACGCCGTGCATCGCAAAGCTCTCCTCGAGCACCGCCTCGACCGCCGCCAGTACAACCGGCAGATATTCCGGCTTGCAGCCGGCCATCACCGCGTTGATTGCGATCTTCTCGACGGTTGCCGCGGCGAGCGCCGGCGGCACGAGCCCCAAGACCTCCTGCGGGTCGCGCGATGTGCCGTCGAGCATGTGCAACACCCGCTCCTCGGTCGGCGGCACCAATGGCAAGCCGTCCGACCAGCCGCGCGCGAACATCGCCTCCTGCTCGTCTTCGTCCTCGCCGATCTCGATGCGACGCGATCTGAGCCCGGTCTCGTTGAAGCGGATTTTGAGGCGTTCGATCACCCCCGGTTCGACGTTCTTGGCGCCGCAGCCGGGCCGCGCCTCCGGGAGATCGCGGCCGAGCCCGGCGACCCCGGTCAGGCGCTCCCATTCGCCGCGGTCCCAACCGTAGGTGCGGTCGACCTCGCGACCTTGCGCGAACCGGATCAGGGTCGGCACGATCTCGATCTTGAGGCGATGCGATACGTCGAGTGCCGTGTCGTCGATCCGCCTCGGCACCGTCTCGGGAAAGGACGGGTCGTCCTGGGTGTAGACCGTCAGCCCGGCAGCGCGCGCCAAATCGCCCAGCACCGGCGCCGCCAGCACGCAGGTCGGACAATCGCGCTTGACGACCGCGACCAGGCCGTCGCGCGGGAGGTCGCTCGCCATCGCCACCCTCCTTCTTTTCTGGCACGGCCAGATTGAACCGCCCGCGCGCCCGCGGCAAGCGCCGTCACAGCGCCCGATCGGCACCACGACGACGCGCGGCGGGCTCCGACGATAGCTGACCCCGTCGCATTCCCCTGACGGCAGGGGAAAAACACCTTTCAGCCCCCAAAATGCGCCCCCTCACCGGCGAAAATACATTTTAAATCAGTAAGTTGAACTCGATTGCCCGAGTCCGCCGACAGCGGAATTTGGGGGCCGTAAAATGCGGTCGGCAGCGGATTGGCAGCGAAATTTACCGCCCATCCTGTTGCCTGTGTTTTCCACATCTAAATCCCATTAGTAATTGATATTATCACACCAAACGGCTATATGGATGCAGGCCGATCTCGCGAGCGGCGGTAGCATCCGGCATCCAACAGGCCAAGGGGCCAAATGTCTGGGGCCGGGATCAACGTCGATGCAGACTTATGGGAGGAGGCGAACAATCGTATTTCTGGGTTCTCAATAAGGGGGGCTGGGAGCGAAGAAGGTGGGCACACATCGGCGATGTAGATCTCATGATATTGAGAAAATATCAAAATCTCAATATCTATTAAGAACGTTGCTCGGATTTATGGCGGGGCCGGTGGCGATCCGACGCGGCCATCCAGGCCAAGGAAGCGCCGCGCCAAAGCATAAGCAGCTTTCGCCACCGGATTTAGCCGTGCCAATTGCATCAACAACTTAGGATTTTAGGCGACTAATATTCCTTGTCTCTGCTTCTGGCGCTGCGCTCAATGGAGTTTTCCGACACGCGGGCGATCATATCGTCGACCCTTGAGAGAAACAGCTTGAGAAGGGAAGAGGTGTTTGCCTTGTGGTAGCCGAGTACCAGGTCGATCGTCGGAGCAGTCCCCTCCAGGGGCCGGCTAATGACCGACCAGGTGAGGAAATTACGGGCAAATTCTGGCAACAGCGCTACCCCGCGAGTGGACGCGACAAGCGATATCGCCATCGACAGATATTCGACCCGGTGCGCTGGTTTCAATTCGATGCCCGATCGTCTGATGTAGTCCTCTATCAGCGAGCGCAGGACTGGGGCCTGGTCGGCCATGCCAATGAGCGCCTCGCTCGCTAGATCTTGCGGGCTGATCGCTTGACGCGATGCGAGATGGTGATCGCTCGGCAGAACGACGATCAGTGGTTCCGTGACCAGGACCCGGTAGACAAGATCAGGGTACCGTTCTTCAGGCCTCATAAAGGCCGCGTCCAATTTTCCAGCTGTAAGACCACCGGCAAGCTGCGGCGAGTGCTGGCTAGAAATCGTGATCTCAATCCTCGGCAGTTCCTCACGAAGAACGTGCATCACCCCGGGCAGCCATTCCGGCTCGCAACCGCTCAGAAACCCCAACGCCAGCGTCCTGTGCTCCGGGTAAGCAGCACGTCGAGCGGCGGATGCAGCAGCCTCCACCTGCGCCAGCGCGAGCCGCGCGTGGTCTAGAAAAACGCGGCCTGCGGCGGTCAACTCGATGCCCCGAGCACTGCGGGTCATGAGCTGGGCGCCGACTTCCAATTCCAGATCGCGGATCTGCCGGCTGAGGGACGGCTGCGCCGTATGCAGCCGCCGCTCGGCCGCGAGCGTGACGCTGCCCTCCTCGGCGACGGCAACGAAATAACGCAGATGCCGCAGCTCCATGTCCCATGCCTGCGAGGTATGCCGCCGACCCTACAAAGTCTTTCTCAGCGGCGCCAGGGAAACCAATCTCTCCGCCAACGGCACCGATTGTCGGGTCGCCATCATGCTAAAACGCTCGGCTTCCACTGCTATGGCGGTTCTCGACGGATCAGACAGGCCTAAAGGAGTGGCACTATGAGCACCCCGTTGTGTTGATCACCGGCGCGCTGACTGGAATCGGGCGCGCCGTGGCGTTTGCTTTTGCGCAGGAAGGCAACCGTATCGTCGTCTCCGGTCGCCATGACGATGCAGGTGAGGCTCTCGTTCGCGAGCTGCGCGAACTTGGCGCTGAAGCTGAATTCATCCGCGCCGACGTACGCCACGAAGGCGATGTGCGCGACCTGGTCGATCGGGCCGTCGCGCGTTTCGGTCGCCTGGACGCGGCGGCCAACTGCGCCGGCACCGAAGGTCAGCCCGGCCCGATGACGCAGCAGACCGCCGACAGCTACGCCGCCACCTTCGACACCAACGTGCTAGGCACGCTTCTCAGCATGAAGCATGAGCTGCGGGTGATGCAGGCTCAGCGCAGCGGCAGCATCGTCAATATATCGTCGACCTATGGTCACGACGGCGCCGGCGGTGCATCCATCTATTCCGCCAGCAAGCACGCGGTCGAGGGGCTCACCAGATCCGCGGCGCTCGAGGTCGCGGCCTCGGGCGTTCGTGTCAATGCGGTAGCACCAGGGCCGACCGATACCGAGATGCTCAACCGCTTCACCGGTAACGCTGAAAGAAAAGCCGGCCTCGTCTCAACCGTGCCGTTCCAGCGCTTGGGGAAGCCCGATGAGGTCGCCAGCGCCATCGTCTTCCTTGCTTCCAGCAAGTCGTCTTTCACCACCGGCCAAGTGCTTTCCGTCGACGGCGGGAAGTCGGCGGGGTAGCTGGTAAACCCGTCGATCGCATCACGCGAGACGAGGAGATCAGAATGACAAGCCGATCCGAGATCGAACGAGACAAGGCCATCGTCGACGCCTTCTATCAGGCAGGCATCGAAGGCCACCTCACAAGCTTCGCGCAGTATCTGGATCCCGACTTCAAGGTAACCGCGCCCAATTATCTTCCCTGGGGCGGAAGACATTCGGGTGCGGCGTTCTTCCGAGACGAAATACTGCCCAACCTCCCCGATGTGTTCGACTTCGGGCGATTCAGCTACGACAGCGTTATCGCTGAGGGCGGACGCGTCGCCGCGGTGATCAACATGGGCGTTACCGGCACCGAAGCAATAATCAAAATCGTCGACGTTTGGACCGTCCGAGACGGCAAGGTCACGTCGATCTGGGTCGCCTATTTCGAGCTCCAGGCGCTGCTCGACAAACTCGGCATCGTCCACCAACTCACCCGCTGACGGATCGCCGGTCTTTTGAGGCAGCGTCAGCGCAAAAGACCGAACCGAGCACATTTCAGATGTTGAACCATACCCATCAGACCACGCCGACGCTATCCCTCGGAGCCTGGACGGGCACCGTCGGCCCTAACTAACCAGGAGGTGAAGCCATGGAACAGACAGTCCTGCCAGCATCGAAGCCGATCAAGATTCCCGGACCGGAACATCCGATCACGATTGAACGCAGTCCCGCCCGGATCGCGGTCTCGGTCGCGGGGCGGATCGTTGCCGACACGCGAGAAGCGTTGACCCTCCGCGAAGCGGCCTATCCGGCGGTCCAGTACATCCCGCGCAAGGATGTCGACATGGCGCTCCTCGAGCGGACGGATCACGCCACCTACTGCCCATACAAGGGGGATTGCAGCTATTTCAGCATTCCGCTCGGCGGGAACCGTTCGACGAACGCCGTGTGGAGCTACGAGGCCCCATACGCTCCCGTGATGCCCATCAAAGATTATCTCGCCTTCTATCCCGACCGCGTCGAAGCGATCGAAGAACGACCAGAGGCCTGATCGCCTCTCCCCCCTGGTCTTTCCGGGCCTCGCTATTAGGCTGCAAGGCCCGGACCTAGTCCAGCGAGCGTCGCGCAAGCGCCTGCGTGAGCGGACGCCTGCGCGTTCGCGTTAGCTCTCCGATGGCGGCTCGAAGCTCTGAACCGCCAAGCCAATTTCCCGGAGGACCGCAACCGATGACTGAGCTTGCACACCCGTATCTGTTCACGCCGGTGCAGATCGGACCAATCTCGCTAAAGCACCGCGTCGTGATGGCCCCCCTCACACGTTCGCGATCCGAGCAGCCGGGGGACATCCCCGGTGCTCTGATGCTCGAGTATTACGCGCAACGAGCTTCCGACGGCGGCTTCATCGTCTCCGAGGGAACCTCGGTATCGCTGACGGGTCGCGGGTGGCTTGGAGCACCCGGTCTGTACTCGGACCAACAGGTCGAAGGATGGAAGAAGATCACAGCGGCCGTCCACGCGAAGGGCGGCTACATGTTCCCGCAGCTGTGGCATACCGGACGCTCTTCGCGCGTCGAGATGACGGGTGGCCAAGCGCCTGTTTCGGCTTCTGTCAATCCATCCTACTGGGAGGATACCTCGCATGTCGTTTCCGCGCCCAGCGGTTGGATCCCGCCCTCACCGCATCGGGCCCTCGATATCGCCGAAATTCCGGGCATCATCGAGGACTACCGCAAAGCCGCGGAGCGGGCGAAGGCTGCAGGATTCGATGGTGTCGAACTGCATGCCGCCAACGGTTATCTGCCCGATCAGTTTCTTCAGGACGGCAGCAACAAGCGCACCGACGGCTATGGCGGTTCCATCGAAAACCGCTCACGCTTCCTGCTGGAACTCGTGGAAGCAATGGCGTCAGTGTGGGGAGGCGATCGCGTCGGCGTGCGGATCGGGCCGAGCGGAACCTGGAACGGGATGTCGGACAGCAATCCGCAGACGCTGTTTTCTTACGTTACCGAGCAGTTGAACCGGTTTGGACTCGCCTATCTCTACATCTTCGAGCCGCGCGTGAAAGGCAACGTGCTGATCGGCGAGGGGCAGGCCCCTGTGGCATCCGAGCAACTGCGGAAGATCTTCAAAGGCAAGATCATCGCGGCTGGCGGCTTCGAACCGGATAGCGCCGAGGCGATCGTCGCGAATGGTGATGCCGATCTGGTTACGTTTGGGCGCTATTTCGTCTCGAACCCTGATCTGCCCGAGCGCATCAAGCTGGGATTGCCGCTCAACGATTACGACCGCGACACGTTCTACACCTTCGATGCTCACGGTTACACAGACTACCCGTTCTACGACCTGTGCGCCGCCGCATAGCCTATTACTGTGACGGGGCCGGCTCTTCGGCCGCTTCCGAGACGATCGTCCGCAGGACCTCCCGCTAACCTCGCCTTCGAGCCGGGAGTGCGGCTTGCGCCGGGCCCTCTGCCGCCGCACCTTAGGATGACAGGAAAGAGCGGGGAGCTTGGGTGATGCGGGTTGGGATTCATCTGCCGCATGTCGGGCGCAAAGCTGGGCCGGAGGCGATCCGGCGCGCCGCGATCCAAGCCGAGGAGCTGGGCTTCGCCGATGCCTGGACGAGCGAGCACATCATCATCCCGAGAGGCGCGCCCTACCCGCCCTCGGCAGCGTTCTACGATCCGGTCCTGACCCTGACCTGGGCGGCGGCCTTCACCGAGAGGATCGGGCTCGGCACCAGCGTCCTGGTCTTGCCAATGCGTCACCCATTACCGCTCGCCAAGGAGCTGGCGACGTTGCAGAACCTGTCCGAAGGACGGCTGATCCTCGGCGCCGGCGTCGGCTGGATGGCGGCCGAGTTCGCCGCACTCGGCGTGCCGTTCCGCGAGCGTGGGCGGCGGATGGACGAGGGCATCGCGATGATGCTGGCGGTGTGGGGTGAGGACCCGGTCAGCTTTGCGACGCGCCACATCCCCTCGGTCATCGAGGACATGCGCATGCTGCCGCAGCCAATCAAACCGATCCCGATCTGGATCGGAGGCAGCTCAGAGGCCGCACTCGCCCGCGCCCTGCGCCTCGACGGCTGGCACGGCTCGCGGCTGTCGCCCGCCGACACCGCGCCGATCGTTCGTCGGCTGCGGGAAAAGCGGCCGGAGCCCGAATTCACGATCTCGCTGCGCAGCGGCTGGGACGGCAAGGACGACGGCGCGCTCGGCGCCCGGCTCGCCGCCTATCGCGAGGCCGGTGTAGAGCATGTCCTGGTCGAGCCCGCCGAACGCGCGCTCGACGAATGGCTGCGCGCCGTCGAGCGGGTCGCCCGCGCTGTCGAGTCAATCTAAATTTCACCAATGAGACCGTGAGAAGCAATAAATTTTTGCAATGATGGGTAATGTGGGCAAAGGAGTAAGCACGATCTTTGCGCCCAAGCATTATTCTTCTCGCTGTCTCACCGTCTCTGTGGTGATCCTGTAGGGCAAGGAGCGAGACGATGAAATTGGCCATGACCCTGAAGTTTTCGCCGGCCGCGGGCGTCGATATGGATCTCGTCTGGGAGGCGGAACGGCTCGGCTACGAGGCGGTATGGTGTGGCGAGGCCTATGGCACCGATGCGGTGACCCCGGTCGCCTGGGTGTTGGCGCAGACCAAGACGATCAAGGCCGGCACCAGCATCATGCAGATGCCGGCGCGCACGCCTACCTGTGCCGCGATGACCGCGATGACCTTGCAGGCCATGTCCGGCAATCGATTTCTCTGCGGCATCGGCCCGTCGGGCCCGCAGGTCGTCGAGGGCTGGCACGGCGTGCCGTTCGGCAAACCGCTGTTACGCACTCGGGAATACATTGCGATTATCCGCCAGATCCTCGAGCGCAAGGCGCCGCTCGAATTTCACGGCGAGCATTATCAGATCCCCTACAACGGGCCGGGTGCAACCGGGCTCGGCAAGCCGCTGCGCAGCATCATTCACGGCGATCCCAATCTGAAGATCTACACCGCGGCGATCGCGCCGGCCGGGCTGAGGACTGCGGGCGAGGTGGCGGACGGCACCTTGCCAATCTTCATGTCGCCCGAGCAGCCGCAGACGATCACCACCCCGGTGCTGGAGGGTATGGCGAAAGCCGGCGCCGGCAAGACCCTCGCCGATTTCGATCTTGCGCCCTATGTGCGGATCAGCATGGGCGAGGATCTCGCGGCCTGCCGCGATGCGGTCCGGCCCCAGCTCGCCCTCTACGTCGGCGGGATGGGGGCGCGGTCGAAGAACTATTACAACGACTTGATCAAGCGGCTCGACTACGAGGCAGCGGCCGTCAAGATCCAGGACCTTTTCCTCGCGGGCCGGCGCAAGGAAGCCGAGGCGGCGGTCCCCGACGCACTGATCGACGAGATCTCACTGGTGGGGCCGGAGGAGCGGATCCGCGATCGGCTGCAGGTCTGGAAAGGACTCGCGAAGGACCAGCAGATCGGCACACTGGTGTTGACCGGCGCTACGCTGAAAGCGTTGCGAGTCGTCGCCGAAGCGGTGTTGTGAGACCCGCAACGCGGGGCCATCACGGTAGGGTCAGGATGCCGGCTTGCGACCCCGGCGCAGGCGGCTGCGCCGCGCCATAGCTCGGGTTCAGCAATAGGTTGCTGACGCCGGCGGTGGCAACGATCGCGGTCGGGCAGTTGAAATAAGGCGACACAAAGGTGTTGCGGTTTGCGTAGGGCGAGTTGATCGTCAGCCCGACCTCGGCGACCTCGAGATCGATTGCCTGAATGGTGTTGGCGAAGGTGTAGCCGTTGGTTATCAACATCGCCGTTCCGTTCGTCGCCGAACCGGCGCCCGAGATGCGCGAGAATTGCACCTGATCTAGTCTCAGTCCGGTGTTGCCTGCCGACACCGCGACGGTAAAGATGTCCGAGTTCAAGACATAATTGAACCGTGCGCCGAGCCCAGGGCCGCTGTTGTTCAGGATCAGATGATCGATTTTCGCCGAGTTATGGGCGTCCGAGAAATCGTTCATCCCGAACCGAACCACCGCCGCGGCCGTATTGGCGTTGACGAAAAGGGTGCCCTGGATATGGAAATAGAAGCAGGCCTTGGGATTGTCCGGCGTGCCGCCGCTGCATTGTATCCCGATCGCCCGCTGGCCGGTGCCCGTCGCATCAACAACCGCACCGTCGGAAATGATCTGAAAGCCGGTAGTGGCGAGCGGCGCGTAGTCGATGACGAGCTCCCGGTCGAGCGTGTAGGTGCCTGCTGGCAGCCATAGCGGCTCGTTGGCGGCGATCGCCGCCTCGGTGGCGTCCTGCAGATCGGCATAGCAGCGCGCATCGATCCGGTCAGCCGGGTTGCAATCGGCGCGGGTCGGGGATGCTGTTATCCCCAGCAGAATCGCCGCAAGGATGGCGGCCTGGACCGTTGCGGCTGCCTTGATCGTAGCGTCGGGGCGAGAATGCCTCGCCGATGTCGTCTTCATGGTTACCCCCTTTTTGAGGAAAATTTACCAATGGCACAACCCAACATAGTTAATAGTGTATGCCGGCGGGTTTTGCAAGCGATACGTGCTGATTTTAACCAAAGGTGAGTGTCGTATATATCTGAGATTGTACCGTCCATATGTGAGGTAGCTCACACCGAAGCGCCGACGTCGAGGCAGGCTACGCTTCGGGTGGAATTTCACGCGAGGCGACCACATAAGGCTGGCTTTGAATCGAGGAAGCACCGATGACCGAATTCCTTGCCGCAGTTGCCGACACGATCGGCCGTGACGGCTTCGCTTTTGTGCGGGCTCCGGAAATGCATGCGGCATTGGAGATCGCCGGGTTGCGCGATTGGGGATCGTTCGCGGCCAGCTGGGATGATCTCGGGATCGACGCCTTCATGGCCGATGGCGGTCGCTACCGCCGCCGCCGCTTTGCCGCCTTTCGCGCCTCGTCGTCAGGGATCGTGCGCAAGCCGCATCAGCCGCACTATCAGAGC
>DATEQL010000088.1:0-3436 GCA_035272665.1 Allostellaceae bacterium | reverse complement strand
AACTCGCCGGGCGAATCGGACGGCAGCAATCGCCGAGCCGACGAGATAGGCCCAGGCCGGCGCGAGAAGCATCGCTATGACAAAAGTCAGGCTCATCGGATGACCGAGAATCGTTGCTTTCTTGTGCTCGCCGATCTCGTCTGTTGGGCGCACTGGCTCATCAGGTATCACAGCCGACGGGACGGTGCGATAGAGCCGCGGGCGCTGACGCAATTCCGCTGTCGGCAGCGAAAAATTGCGCTTTTGCCGCCAAAAATTTCTCGGTCAGGGTCAAGACTCCCTTTGCAATCAATCCGTTGAACCCGATTTGGCCGAGCCTGCCGACAGCGGAAATCGGGTGTGTTTTGAGGTGCCGCAACGGGTCGGCAGCGGATTGGCAGCGGAACTCAGCCGCACGCTCCGGCACTGCCGGAATCGGCATAACGTGAGATCGTCGCGCGGTGGATGGTCGAGCTGACAGAGGTCGCGAACGACTTCGCGTTCCTGTCCGGCGTTGCCCCCGCTGAGGGAGCACAGCTCCCAGCGCGAACTCTGATTCGGCGAGCCGGCGATCGATACCCGCCGCCGCCACGTGGAGCGGAAAGAGGGCCGGAGTGGCCGGCCGACCGGGAACACCGGTCACGCCGGACCCAGCAAGATCCCTATCGGAATAGCGCAACGATGGCTGCCGCGCCTTGCGTCGGCGTCGAACGCCACGCACGGCGGCGACGCTTCGCTGGTTTCAGCGGAAAGAAATACTCGCCCCACATCAACGATGCCCTGCAGATGTCGAAGATGACCGGCCCGATCTTGCGGGGAAAAGACCGCGCAGGTCACGGGCCATCGGCCTAAAATAACCGGGTGATGATGCGGGAGACCGGCATGCGCTTCACCAACATCGACGGCGCACGGGGCCGCCGCGCCTTGCGGGCGGGGTGTTCAGGCCTCGTGTTGTTTTTGTGGTTGTTGCTTTCGGTGGCTCCTGCCAGAGGCGCGGACGCGTCGACCGCCGCGCCGCCGGCAATGGACAATATGATGAGCTCCCAGGGCTGGCTGCAACAAATTGTCATCAAGCTCGAAGACGAAGCCATCGACGACATCCGCATGCTGCCGGAAACACCTGGCGCGCTCGCGCGCGAATGGCGCTCTTTCGATCGCCAGGGCTCCGCTCTTGGCGTTCTAGTCGATCTCGGCTGGGTTGCACTCGCCGCTTGCTTTGCACTTTTGGCCCAGAGCGTCGTCCAGCGTGTCCTCAGCATCCGCATTCGTCGCCTCCTGCGGCTGCGACCCGAGGAACCGACCCTGGGGCTGCTGTTGCGGCTTCTGCTATGCGATCTCACCGCGCTCGGCGTTTTCAGCGGCGTGTTCATCTACAGTCGGCATTGGCTGATGAACGCCGGGGTCGGGGTTAGCCTGATCATATTCTCGGTCAATGTGCTGATACGCTGGCGCGTCTGGGCATTGACCATCGGCATCGTGTTGCGCCCCGACGAACCGGCCGCCCGCCTGATTGATTTGCCCGACGGCGAGGCGCGCCGCCTGGCGCGGTTTCTCTCGGCGATGCTCCTAGTGGTAATCACATTGGTCGGCTTCGTCCGCTATTATGCGCTGATGGATCAAGACAGCGGGGCCTCGCATGTCCTCGGGCTTTTCGTCGCCATCATTATGTGCGGCCTCTACGTGCTGATCGTTTCCCGCGCGCGGATCGCGGCCGAGGCGTTGATCTGCGGGTGTACGACCGGCACCATCGTCGCCGCATTGCGCGCCGCGATCGCGCGCGCCTGGCTGACCATCAGCCTGACGGCGATCTTCGCTCTGTTCTTGTTCTTTGTGTTCGGGTTGTCCCTCGGATTGCTGTCCTACTATTACGGCGTGACCTCGTCCGTTGCAGTGCTGTTCGTCCTGCTAGTGCTCGAGCGGCTGATCAATAGGGGATGGCACGAGGCAGACCAGGCTGTCGATTACCGTTGGGCAGGAACCGATACGCTGGTGGCGCGCAGCATGCATCGTATTCTGCAAGTGCTCGTCCCCTTGATGGCGGTGCTGGCGCTGGTTTGGATCTGGCTCGACGCGATCGAACTGCCAGAGGCGCAAGAGACTCGGGCGCTGCACTCGACAATGGCGGCACTCGCCACCTTGCTGATCGCCTATGTCGCCTGGGTGCTGTGCCAGCTGGCGATCGACCGCAATCTACAGGGCGTCGGCGCCGGACCAAAGCTCCCGGGCGCTGACGACGACAGCGAGTCGGCACCGGGCTCGCGGCTGCAGACCATGCTGCCACTGCTGCGCGCGGCTTTTGGGATCCTGGTCGCGGTGATCGCGGCCCTGATCGTGCTGTCGCGGCTCGGCATCGACACCGCCCCACTGATCGCCGGCGCCGGCGTGTTCGGCCTGGCGATCTCCTTCGGCTCGCAGTCGCTGGTACGGGACATCATCTCCGGTTTGTTCTACATGTGGGACGACGCCTTCCGCGTCGGCGAATACATCGATACCGGCCGGCTCAAGGGCACCGTCGAAAAGCTCGGCATCCGCTCTCTAAAGCTGCGTCACCACAACGGCCCGCTGCATACGATCCCGTACGGCCAGCTCGGCGCTGTCACCAATTTGAGCCGCGATTTCGCGACGATCAAATTCAACCTGAAGCTCGAACCCGGCACCGATTTCGAGCTAGTCCGGCGGACGGTCAAGCAGATCGGCCTGACGATGCAGGAGGATCCCGAAATCGCCGCCGAGGTGATGCTGGCGCTCAAACTGCAAGGCATCGCGGAGATCACGGAAAATGCGGTTGTCGCCCGCTTCAAGTTTACGGCCCGCCCGGTAAAGCCGAGCTGGATGCAGCGCGAATACCTGAAGCGGATATACCAGGTGTTCGCCGAGAAAGGTATCACCTTTGCTTCCGGCGCCCTGACCTTACAGACGGCACCGTACCGGCCGGTTGCCGCATCCGGCGGAATCCCTGGGGTCGTGCTGCCGCCCGCAGAAGCTCCGCCAAAATCGGAGCCGCAGGAAGTGCCGGACCCGGTGCTGGCGGCGGCGCGCCGTATCGCCTGAGTTGTCCTGCACCGTCATGCCGAGCGATCGCGGCTAGCGTTCTTCGTGTTCGACCCCAGCGCCCGATGCCGCGCGGCAATCTGTGAAGACGACAATCGTCCCGATCTGTGCACAACATCTCGATCAGCCCGGGCACCCCCCGCATCTGGTCCACAGGCGAGCGGCGCCACGTGATCTTTCCGGTATCGGAGACGCGGGCCAGTCGGTTGCCCGGTTGAGGGACACGGATGTTCCCGTTGAAACTCTCGCGCTACGGCACGCGATGGATGCTAACTCGCCGAAGCGAAGCCCGGCAACGTCGAGAAACCGCGCCGCGCAAAGCAGACCGCGACGACCGCTTCGGCACGCAGGTAGACCCAACCCGGAACGAGCACGATCCCGAACGACGAGCGCCATACCTTTGGGA
>DATEQL010000087.1:0-12006 GCA_035272665.1 Allostellaceae bacterium | reverse complement strand
GCGAGCCTGCCGTTTATGGAGGACGAGGGCCTGCGGCTGCGGCTGATTGCCGGTGCCGCGTGGGGCTTGGCCGCGCCCGTCGCGGTCGCATCGCCTCTGTTTTACGCCGATGCCGTCCTCGCCCCCGGGGCGGCCGTGCCGCTGCCCGACGAGCACGAAGAACGCGCGGCCTACGTGCTGGACGGCGACGTCGAGGTAGCGGGCGAGCGCTTCGCGCAGGGCCGCATGCTGGTCTTCCGCGTCCGGGACCGGCTGGCGCTGCGCGCCGGGCCGCAAGGGGCCCGGCTGCTGCTCCTGGGTGGCGCGGCGATGGATGGGCCGCGCTATCTGTTCTGGAACTTCGTCGCTTCCAGCCGCGAGCGCATCGAGCAGGCCAAGGCCGACTGGAAGGCCGGACGCTTCGGTAAAGTGCCGGGCGACGAGACGGAGTTCATCCCGCTACCCGAGGGCATGTGACGATGCGCGAAGAGCGGAATACCGGCCAGGGATCGCCGTCCAGCTGATCGATGGCGCGGATCTTCCCGCACCGGGCCCGCCCCTAGAGCGGCGGCTGGCGCATCAATCACGAAGCGGGGCACGCGCGGCTTCATGCTGGCCCCGCGCCGGGCCGGAAGCTACATCAGTTTTGGTGGCGGGGGAAATGGGCCTTGATTACGATAATCATAAAATTGCTGTATTCTCACTCCATACTTCAGTCCCATATGCGCCCCGAATGGATCGCGGCTGGAGGAAGGAGGTGCGGATGACTGATGGGATTTCACCAGGCGCGGGCTGTGCGCGGGGCAATTCCGGGCCGCACGGCAATTTCAACCTCCACGAGAGATCTTGCTGCAGATTTGCTGCAGCTACAGCGACCGGCAATAATCGATTCAACGTTTCATTGCGGCTGGCGGCGACCGGGACGCCGGGGTATCCGGGCACCGGGCGCAGAGGGAGTTAGGCCCGCTCAGTCCGCGGTGCAGCGGGTCGCCTTACGGCCGACGAGCCAGGGCTGATAGGTCTCGCGCGTCTTGGCCATCATCGGTTGCTTCGCGTGCACATCGAGGGCGGCTTGGTCGCGCCACGCTTCGACCAGCAGGACCCGGCTCTGGTCCTCCTGCGGCAGCAGCACGTCGAATTGCTGGCAGCCGTCCTCGCCGCGCGAGCGCTGCGCGTGCCCCTTCATCAGCTCGATGAAGGCGCTGCGGTGCTCGGATTTCACCTCGAATTCGACGACGATCATGATCCGGCTCATAAGCATTTCCTTCAGCTCTATTCCGCGGCATGATCGGCGATCCGCCGGTGCCGAGGCAAGCGCCGGGATAAGGCTAGGGAGATCTCGACATGGCCCATGACGCGTTGCGCACGATTCTGCCCATTGCCGGCTGGCCCGAGGAGCGGGCGCGCGCGGTCGAGATCACCGGCGGCGCCGACCCGGTCTTGCCGACGCCGTTCCGCATCGGCGCCGCCGGTGCCGCCGCCCTCGCCGCCACCGGTCTCGCCGCCGCCGATCTCTGGGAATTGCGCACCGGCTGCCGGCAGGAGGTCGCGGTCGATCTGCGCCAGGCGGTCGCCTCGCTGCGCAGCGGTCATTACCTGCAAGTGAACGGCGCCAAGGTCAGGAATGACCGCAATCCGGTGATGGGCATGTATCCGGCCAAGAACGGCCGCTGGAGCTACGTTCATGCCAACTTCCCGAACCACCGCGCCGCTGCGCTGCGCGTCCTTGGCTGCGAGGAAAACCGAGAGGCTGTGCGACAGGCCGTCGCGCAATGGGACGCGCTCGACCTCGAGGAGGCGATCATCGCCGCCGGCGGCGCCGGTGGCATGGTGCGTAGCATGGCCGAATGGGCGGGTCATCCACAGGCTGCGGCGATCGCCTCATTGCCGCTGATCGAGATCGTCAAGATCGGCGACAGCCCGCCGGAGAAACTGCCCGCGGGCAACCGACCCTTGTCGGGCATCCGCGTGCTCGACCTGACCCGCGTGCTGGCCGGTCCGACATGCGCCCGCACGCTCGCCGAGCACGGCGCCGACGTCTTGAAGATAACCGCGCCGCACATCGCGGCGCGTGATGATCAGGAATACGATACCGGTCATGGCAAATTGTCGGCCCGGCTCGATCTGCGTCAACCGCAGGATCTCGACGCGCTGAAGGGCCTGGTGCGGGAAGCCGATGTGTTCTCACAAGGCTACCGGCCGGGGACATTGGGCAATCGTGGCCTCTCACCTGAAGAGCTGACAAAGCTGCGCCCTGGCCTCGTCTATGTCTCGCTCTGCGCGTTTAGCCACAAGGGACCGTGGGCCTCGCGCCGTGGCTTCGACACGGTGGTGCAGAACGTCAGCGGCATCACGACGCGCCAGGGCGAGCTGTTCCCCGGTGCCGAGCCGGGCGCCCCGCAATTCTACCCGGTCTCGGCGATCGACTACCTGACCGGCTACCTGATGGCGTTCGGCGCAATGGTGGCATTGGCACGGCGAGCGCGCGAGGGTGGCAGCTGGCTGGTTCGCATTTCGTTGGCGCAGACCGGCCGCTGGCTCGTCGACCGCGGCGAGGTGTCCACCGCCGCTCTCAAAGACGTGGCGAAAGAGATCCCCCAAGCCGACATCGACCGCTGGTCGGTCGAAAGCGACACCCCGGTTGGTCGGCTGCGTCATCTCGGGCCGACCGCGCGCCTGTCGGAAACCCCGCCTTACTGGGCCCGCCCCTCCGTCCCGCTCGGCTACAACGAGCCCGCCTGGCCCGCGCGCGCCGGGTAAGCGTCACCCATTACCCCTCACCCTCCCACTATGCGGGGTTCCGACGGCGGCGACGATGGCGAAGCTGTTCGAGATCGGCCAGGCGCGCTACACGCCCGGCACCAAGATGCCAGAGCAGCGCATCGGATCGCCGGAGGATCGCGATGCTCTCGTCAAGCTTCTCGAACGGGCGACGAAGTGATCACGTCTTCGGCTCGCTCGCGCGCTTGCCGAAGTAATCATCGGTGGTGCGCGGCTTCGGCCGCGCGGCCGCGCCTTACACCGGCCGCATTGCACGCAGGCGGCCTCGACGAAGCGCAGTAGCGGCTGGTCGAGGTCGTCTGATAGAGCGCCGATCGGGCAGGCAGAGACGCAAGAGAGGCACAGCGTGCAGCCGTCGCCGACTTCGACCGGAGCCGAGCGGCGCTCCCGCCGGGAGGCGATCGTCTCCGTCATCGCAGCTGCCGCCCGGTGAAGTTCGAGCAGCGCAACGCGGAGTAGGTCGCGGCGCCCTCCCGCCGGTTCGAAGCAACAGCGCAGGAATTACGTAGAGCGTCGGTCGCAGCAATGAGGCATGGCGATGCCCCGATAACCAACTACTTGATGACTCGAGCACTGTCGGATAGTTGTGGACTATAATATAATCTCGCAAACGAATTGTGGGTCTCGGCTAGAGGCGGGACGGAACGCCGCCATATCGAGAGAGGGTTACCTGGTTGGCATAGGGAGGAAGAAGTATGTCGGGTTCGTTCCTGCATCGCGAGCGCACGATCGCCCCGCTGGGGTACAGCCGCTGGCTGATCCCGCCGGCCGCGCTGTGCGTTCATCTCTGCATCGGCCAAGTCTACGCATTCAGCGTATTCAACCTGCCGATGACGAAGCTGATCGGGATCACGCAGTCGGCGCCCGATGACTGGAAGCTGACCGAGCTCGGCTGGATCTTCAGCTTGGCGATTCTCTTCCTCGGCGCCTCTGCCGCGGTGTTCGGCCGCTGGGTCGAGGAAGGCGGGCCGCGCCGCGCGATGTTCACCGCCGCGCTGTGTTTTGCTAGCGGCTTTCTCGTCTCGGCGCTCGGCGTTTATCTCCACCAGCTGTGGATCATCTATTTGGGCTATGGCGTGATCGGCGGGACCGGCCTCGGCATCGGCTACATCTCTCCCGTCTCGACCTTAATCCGCTGGTTCCCCGATCGGCCCGGCATGGCAACCGGCATGGCGATCATGGGGTTCGGCGGCGGTGCATTTATCGCGGCACCGCTTTCGGTCTGGCTGATGAGCCGGTTTTCGAGCCCGACCCATGTTGGGGTTGCCGAAACCTTCATCGCCATGGGACTCATTTACCTCTGCTTCATGATGGTCGGCTCCGCAATCGTGCGCGTGCCGCCGCCCGGTTGGGCGCCCGCCAACTATACCGCGGCGGCGCAACCCAGACCCCTCGTGACGACCCAGAACGTCTTCGTCTACGACGCGCTGAAGACGCCGCAATTTTGGCTGATCTGGTGGATCCTGTGCCTCAATGTGACCGCCGGGATCGGCGTATTGGGGCAGGCTTCGGCGATGAGCCAGGAGATGTTCCGCGGGCAAATTACCGCAGTTGCCGCGTCGGGGCTGGTTGGCCTCTTCAGCCTGTTCAACATGATGGGCCGTTTTTTCTGGTCGTCGACCTCGGACTATATCGGCCGCAAGAACACTTATTTCGCGTTCTTTGCCCTCGGCACAGTCCTCTATGCGTTAGTGCCCTACGCCGGCGCAATCCGCAGCGTAGCGCTCTTCGTGCTGTGCTATGCAGTGATCTTCAGCATGTACGGCGGTGGCTTTGCGAGCGTGCCGGCTTATCTGCGAGACATGTTTGGGACGCGCTACGTCGGGGCAATCCACGGGTTGTTGTTGACGGCGTGGTCGATGGCTGGGATCTTCGGGCCGGTGTTGGTCAACTATATTCGCGAATATAACGTAACCCACGGCGTCGCGCCGGCGCAGGCTTATAACGTCACGATGTATGTAATGGCGGGACTTCTGATCATCGGCTTCATCTGCAATCTTTTCGTGAGGTCGGTGCACGAGCGGTTTCATATGCGCGCCGTCGAGGCAGAAGCCGAGGTCGAAGCGGCGCCGGTGTTCGGGAGTGAGTGATGGAAAGCGCGCGGCAGTCGCCGGGGACGAGCAACGGGATCAATCTCGCCCTCGCCTGGGGCTTGGTCAGCATTCCGCTGGTTTGGGGTATCGTCGAAACCCTGGTCAACGCCATCAAGGCGTTCCAGTAGAAATCCTCCGTCGGTGGCGGTGCCGACCACGCGGCCGCGGCCGCATTCCCGATACCAAATCCTACACGATCGAGCAGCCCAGCAGGCCGCGATTGGCGACATTTCCACGAGGTGACGCTGCGCTGGATCGGCGCCATCGCCATCCTCGGCGTCCTGGCGGTGCTCGTCATTTTTTATCTGTGGCGCGGCATGGTCGCATCGAAAGCGGGCGCTCGGGGCGTACCATCGTACGCTTCAATGCCGCCGAACGTTTCGTGCGTTGGATGACGGCGACCTGTCGTCGTCATCCTCGCCTTGCCCGGGCTCAACATCACCTTCGGCCGACCGCTGCCGCTACCCCTGATGAACCCCGAGCTTTCACCGCCTGGTCGGAACGGGCGAAGTATGTTCACAATTACCTGAGCTCCCGTTCACCCTCGGCGTCATCCTGATCTTCTTAATCCCGATCGCCGGCAACATCCCAAACCGTGTCGACGTCGAATGGTTCAAGCGCGGCGGCGGCATGGTCGGACATGACCATCCGCCGGCTTGCCGCTTCAACGGCGGCCAGAAGGTCATCTACTGGATCGTGGGGCTGGGCGGCAGCGCGATTGCGGTGAGCGGCTATGTCCTGATGTTTCCGATCTACGGCACGGATATTCAAACCATACAGACCGCCGAGATGGCCCACAGCGTCATTGCCATGTTGTTCATTGCCGCCATGCTCGGTCACATTTACATCGGCACGATCGGAATGGAAGGCGCATTCGAGGCAATGGGCGAAGGCACGGTGGACATCAATTGGGCGAAGGAGCATCACAATCTGTGGCTCAAGGAGGAAGGCGCCCGCACCCGGCGCAACCAATCACAATAACAGCCGGCTGCAACGCCGGGGGAATAGCCTTGCGCGATGGCGGTATCGGTCCTCGCTGGCTTGGTGTACCACCCCACTTAGTCGGCCCGCGTGATCAGGCCGCCTGCGCGAACGCAGTCTGCACCTCCTGCTCGTAGGCGAGTAATTTTCGCACGCTCGGCCGCTGCTTCATCCGCTCGAAATGCGCCATGCAATTCTTGAATTGGGAAACATCGAGGTTGAATTGGGTGCCGCGTCGAAAGCACCAGAAGAAGTGGGCATCGACGGCGGTGAAATGGTCGAAGAACCACTCGCGATCGGCCAGCTTGTCGTCCGCGATCTGGTAGTTCTCAAACAGCTGCTGTTGCGCGAGCCGTCGTACGGACTCCTCCGCACCGGGGAGGTCGCAGACGCGTGGCGGCGAATTGATGCGCGAAAGGAAGGAGTGGATGCCCGACGCGCACCAGGCCAGAAGCGAGATCGCATGCAATTCCTGCATCGGGTCCGCGGGAAGCAGCTGCGCCGCCGGAAAATGCCTAGCGATCCAGATTTGGATGGCGACGTTCTCGGTTAGCGGCGCCCCGTCGATCACGAGAACCGGCACCTTGTGCTCGGGATTGAGCCGCAGATATTCAGGCGTCATGTGTTGCGACTTGCGGAAATTGAGAGGGTGCACCTCGAACGGCGCGCCTGCCTCGGTCAGCGTCACGTAGGGCACAAGCGAACACGCGTTGGGTGCGTAGTAGAGGATTAACTGCATTCCCAATCTCCTAATCCGATATTCCCCAGATTCTCAGGTCCGTGGGTCCGATTGTCTGCCTTTTCCGGCCACCGAGGCAACCAGTTCAAGAGCATTCGGTGCCCGGGACAGTGGAAACCGCCCCGCCCAGCGGCGGCAACAGCGCCGCCCTCTTGCGCCTGCCAGAAGTCCAGCACTTTGTCGCCGTCGGCTTCCTCATGGTCGTCGGCGTTGCCGATCGCCTTGCGGGTGTTGCGCCCTTTGCCGCCGAGGAGGTGCGTAACGTCATCCTGCGCGACGCTGAGGTCCTGGCGCTGATCGAGGAGGCCAGGGCATATGGAAAGGAATTTGGTCTCTTGGTCGAGGTCGCGGCGATCACCGGCGCCCGCGTCAGTCAGATCCGCCGGCTCGAGATCCAAGACCTGCTGCTCGGGAAGGCGCCGCGACTAATTATGCCAGCCTCACGGAAAGGGAAGGGGATCAAGAAGGTCATGCGCCGCACGGTGCCGATCTCGGTAGGACTCGCGGCACGGCTAGCGGCCGCTGTCGAGGGCCAGACACCGACCGCCCCCTTTGCTGGTCAAGCCGAGTGGCGAACCCTGGAAGAAGTCGGACCACTCAAGCCCGTTCGCCCGTGTTGCGAGGAATGCCGGGCTTGACCCGAACGGGGTGACGCTCTGTGCGCTGCGCCATTCGAGCATTGTCCGCCAGTTGCTCGCCGGCGTCCCCATCCGGGTCGTCGCGGTCAACCACGACAGGTCGGTCGTAATCGAGCGGACCTACAGCCGGTATATAACTCGGGGCCGGATCGCTCTAAACGTCTCCTTATTCCAATATATGAAACCAATCGGGCCCGGCGCCGAGGCGAAAAGCCGCCAATGCCCGGACGTTTCGCACATAGTCGTAGAGCCCGGGACCGGCGCCGGCAGTGAGCCAGACATAGATGAAATTGTTGAAGGTCCAGAAGGGCCGTTCGCCTCGTAATCGGTATAAAGGCCGATGCCGTCGGCCTTGAGCGTGTCGAGCACGTATTCAATTTCGCGTAGGCCGCCCTCGACGTCGGGGAGCGGCAGTGCGGCGAAGAGGCCGAAGCGGCCGGGATGGTCCGCGACCAACCGGGTGGCGTAGTCGTTGCACAGCCGCACGAGATGCCGGGACCGACATCGCCGAACCAGAAGCCCGGGGCGGTGATTGATAGCATGGCGGTGGCGACTCCGGCCTGTGCCATATCGTCGAGCGATTTCTGCATGCGGCAAGTATCGGCACCATCTGGCGGACAGAGATGATGATGCACGTCGATGCAACGCACGCTTGCCTCCGACATGGACCCCTCCGTTCCTCCGTCGCGCGCTCTGAGAGCATAATGGTCTGCCCCTTGCCGTTTCCTAACAATAAAATTTGAGCGCAACCAGGCTCGAAGTAGCGCCGGATAGTCCGCTCGGCATGTCCGACACTGCGGAGCCCTGGTCGTCCAGAAGTAGACAGCGTTTCGAGATCGCCGACGCCGTACGGCTGGTTTTGGAAGCGGATCTGGTCGTCAACAACACCAGCGGGTCATGCCGATGGGCCATGAGAACGGACAGCGGCAGTTGGCGCCGTTGTCGGCGAGCGGCGCGGTGCCGGCGCTCGCCGCTCGCGCGGCTTCCCGGGCGACCTACAACACTAAGCTGTATGTCGCTCGTCCGGCGGGATGACCGGCAACAGGACGTGCGAGGGGCGGGCGGCCTCGGCGAAGACGCGGTTGCAGGCGATGCGCGGCTGCCGCCAAGCGCCTTCCGGTTCGCCCGAATTCGGGTTGACGTCGAAATGTGGAAAATTGCTGCTCGATATGTCGAGCCGCAGGCGATGCCCACGACAGAACAGATTGGCGATCGGAAAAAGCTCGATGGTGATCGCATAGACCTCGCCCGGCACCATTGGCGCCGGCTGCTCCCAGCTGTCGCGATAGCGCACCCGCAATAAACCCTCGGTCAGGTTCATCGCGAAGCCACACGGGAAGTCCGCGCTCGGCGGATGGACATCGATCAGTTTGGCCGTGAAGTCCGTGTCGGGAGCGTCGGAGGCGATCCACAGCCGCACCGTGATTGGCCCGGTGACTTCGAGTTCATAGTCGAGCGGCGGAGTCGCGAACACCAATACATCGGAGCGATGGGCCGCGGCGTTTTGGTCGAAGGCGCCGGCATGCATGACAGGCTCGCCCGAGCTGATCGCGCCGCCCACCGTCGGCGCGGGATCGCTCGGATCGAAGGCATAGTCGACAGCGCCCGAGCCCGCCGCCGGCGCGGCAGCGAGGCTTCCGTCGGCGTGCAGGTAGAGACGCGTCCAACGGGTCTGCGGCAGCGGCCACTCGACCGCGCTACGCCAATGCCCGCCATGGTCGAGGCGGCCGTCACGATTCCGCCGGCCCGAGCCGCCCCCCATGACGAACACGCGTACCGGCGGCTCCTCGTCGGCTCCATTAACGCGCCCCTTGATCCAGCGGTCGAACCAGCGCCGGCGCAATTCAAAGATATCCGCCGCGAGATTGCCGTCGACCGGAGCGGCGGGGCCAAATTCAACCTCGCCGGCATGGCTCGACGAGCGGTCACCGTGGGTCCACGGCCCGAGGATCAGCTGCATCCGGCTGCGCTTCGCCCGCGACAGGCCGACATAGTTCTCCATCGCCGTGCGCGCATAGGGATCGTACCAGCCCGACAAATGCACGATCGGCACATCGGCGTAGCGGTCGTAGAAGCCTTCTGCAAAGATCCCCGGCTGCCGCCAGTAATGGTCAAAGACGCCGTGCGTCCATTGCTCGAACAGGTAGTCCTCGTATTCGGGCGCGGCGGCGAGCGGCGAGTCCCCTCTATGCCAGAGCATACGGCGGAACCAAGCGCCGATGTCTTGGGCCGCCAGGGCCACCTTCACTTCGCGGTCGCGGGCATCGGCGAGGGCGTTGCGAAAGGCCCATGTCGCCTGCTTCAGATCGAACGCGCCGCCATGGCGAATGCCACTGCGGTAGGCGTTGGAGAAGCCACCGCAATCGAGGAACTGCGACGCCAATCCCGGCGGGTCGAGGCAGCCGAGCGCCGCCTGCGTGTGGGCAGCATAGGAAGCCCGAAGGTGCCGATGCGGCCGTTGCACCAAGGCTGGCGCAGCAGCCAAGCGAGCGCGTCGCAACCGTCCTCGGCCTCGCTCAAATATTTCGTGAAATGGCCGCCCGAATGATAGCGTCCGCGACAGTCTTGATAGGCGACGGCATAGCCGTGCCCAACAAAATATGCGGCGACCTCCGCCCGCGAACTCGGCCTCGCGACCGCGGCGGTGCGCTCGGATCGGCTCGGCGCCGATTTGTCGGACGGCGTGCGTTCCAAGAGCACCGGAAACGGTCCTGGCCCGGCCGGCCGGTAAACATCGGTCGCCAGCACCACCCCGTCGCGCGCTGGGACCATCAGATCCCGCTCGACGACGATCCTGTCCGCGTCCGTCATCCGACATCCTCCCAGAGCCGGTCGACCCAGCATAACTTGGCCCGGCCACCCGCTTTCCTACCGGCGCTCCCGACCGTCGTCTTACCTTACTCCAGGCGGCGCGCGCTCATTCTGGCCTACCCGCGCACAATCGGGCAGCTCTCGTCGCGGGCCCAGTCTGCGAAGCTGAGATAATATACACGGACGTCCTTATATCCGGCTCGCACTGCAGCGGCTGCGGCCAAGGCCGCCCTCCCGCCCCCTTCGCAATGGGTCACGATGTGATCGCCTGGGCCGAAGCCTACCCGCTCCAGCATCGCTCGCACAGCCGGTGCTGGACGAACAAAGCCATTGTCCAGCAGATCGGTATGCGACAGATGCCGGGCACCTGGAAGATGCCCGCCGCGGGTACGGTTGCGCATGTCCTCTCCAGTGAACTCTGCGCGCGTACGGGTGTCGAACACATGCGCGTCGCCGTCAAGTTGACGCTTGAGGGCCTCCCGATCGACCAAACCAACGGACCCTGCGCTGGGGACCGCCCGGAAACCGCCTTTCGAGGGCCCGGCACCCGCCGGCAGTCCGGTCGCTGAGGAAAGTACAGGCCAGCCGCCATTCAGGATGACGGCCTTGATGCCAAAATACTGCAGGATGAACCAGACCCGAGCGGCATTGGTCATTGGTCATACGGCCGTCATCGTAGGCCACTGCTATAGCCGAAGGATCGACACCGAGCGACCCGAGAGCCTCACCCCAGTGGGCGGTCTTGGCGAACCCGATGTCGGCCGCCTTGGCGGCTTTATCCCATTCCTCGACCGGCACATGCACAGCACCGGGCGCATGACCCGTATCAAACGTCGCCCGATCGCGCGCATCCAAATACTGGACTGGACCAAGTGAGGTAAGTGCGGCGACATCGACAAAGGGATCATTCGGCATCGTAGGTCTTCCTTTCAAAGGCTATCGACTTAAGGCTTTACGGTGATCCTGCGCGTCTGTTGTCAAGGTGACACACGTTTGCAAAGAACCCTCGGCGAGCCACTCCCGCAGCTTCGACCACCGCCTTCCTTGCCGGTGACGCCAGTGCCTTCCTGCTACCCGACGAGCACCACAAGCCGCTTAGCGCGTGTCGCCCCCGTGTAAACCAGGTTCCGCTGCAGCAACAATGAGCGCCGAGCGGCTCCAACTGGGTCCGGCGCCAGGCGGAGCCGCCTTGGAACAGCTTCCCCGGCGCCAGGACATGCGGATCAGAAATCTGGGCGATAAGCATCACGAGCCCTTCCCGGTCAAGACGAAGTTCACGGCTGTCGCCCGCGGCGTCGCTCAGACCGGTCGCTCGCCCTCGATGGTGACCCGGTGCATGACCCGGCGCTGGCCCTGGTAGTCGTTGATGGCGTTGTGCTGGACGCAGCGGTTGTCCCAGAACGCCATCGAGTTCGCTCGCCATCGGAAGCGACAGGTGAACTCCGGCCGTACCGCATGCTGATAGAGCCAGCTCAACAGCGGCGCGCTCTCCTCCTCGGTCATGCCCTTGAAGCGGACCGTGAAGTTACCGTTGACATAGAGGCACTTGCGGCCGGTCTCGACATGAGTGCGCACGACCGGGTGCTCGATTTCGCCATGCGCCTCTTCGGTGTAGCGGATCGTCATCGACGAGGGCAATCCGGCGCGGGATCGGGCGGGGTTGACGCCATAGATGCGGCCGGCGCTGTGAATCGCGGTCATCCCGCCGAGCATCGCCTTCATGCCGTCGGACAACGCGTCATAAGCGAGGTATTGGCTGGCGAACATCGTGTCACCACCGGCGGCCGGGACCTCGCGCGCATACAGCACCGAGCCGAGAGACGGCCGTTCGAGATAACTGACATCGGTGTGCCAGCCGCCGCCGAAATTGCGTGTCTCGTAAGGCTCCTTGCGGACCTCGAGGATGCGCTGATCCTCCTCCGCGGGCTCGACGAAATCGTGGATCTGCAACTCGCCAAACCGGCGGCCGAAGGCGAGATGCTGT
>DATEQL010000086.1:0-3665 GCA_035272665.1 Allostellaceae bacterium | reverse complement strand
GGCCCGCCTCCGCGCCGCTCGCATCCGGCGGATCGAGGGTCAGTTCGGTCAGGAAACGCTCGCGGCTGGCGTAGCCGGAGGCAATCTGCTCGAGCTGGTCGAGGTCTCCGGCACGGGAAGCCGGATAATCGTAAAGACGCTCCATCAGCGGCTGATACCAGTCGCGCACGAGCCCGATCTGCCCTTGCCACGGGGTATTCGCGTCGCGCAGATGTGCGATCACGCGGCAAAGGCCGGGCCAGAGCAGGGTGGCGGCGGCCGGCGGCGAAAACCGTGCGAGTGCACCGGCCGCAAATGCCTCTTCCGATAGCTGTATGAGAACGGCCCGCGCGGTTGCGGGGCCAATGCCAGGGAGCAGCTGCAGTGCCCAGAACGCGGCGACGCCGTCGCGCGGGTTCTCCGCCCAGCGCAGGATCGCCAGCGCGTCCTTGACATGGGCGGCCTCGAGGAATTTAAGACCGCCATATTTGACGAAGGGAATATTGCGCCGGCCGAGCTCGATCTCGAGGAGGTCGCTGTGATGCGCGGTGCGGAACAGCACCGCCTGTCGGCGCAGCGCGATGCCGGCCTCGCGGTGGTCGAGCACGCCGTCGGCGACATACCGGGCCTGCGCCGCCTCGTCCTCGACATTGGCCAGAAACGGCTGCTCCGCCGAAGCCTTGGTCGAATAGAGGGTCTTCGCGATCTGCTCGCTGGCCCCGGCGATCACCGCGTTCGCGGCATCGAGGATCGGCTGGGTCGAGCGATAATTGCGCTCCAGCGCGATGACCGCGGCCAGTGGCGAGAAACAGCGGGGAAAGTCGAGGATGTTGTGCACGGTTGCCGCGCGGAACGAATAGATCGACTGCGCGTCGTCACCGACGACGGTGAGGCCAGACCCGTCCGGCCGCAGCGCCAGAAGGATCTGGGCCTGCAGCCGATTGGTGTCCTGGTACTCGTCAACGAAGACGGCGTCGAAACAGCCGCGGATCTCCACCGCAACGGCGGGTTCGGCCATCGCATGGCGCCAGTACAGCAAGAGGTCGTCGTAATCGAGGACGTTGTCCCGCTGCTTGGCCAGGACATAGGCCTCGAACAGACGACGAAGCTCACTTGGCCAATCGGCGCACCAGGGAAAACTTTGGGCGAGCGTCTCCTCGAGCGGGCACCCGGCATTGACCGTATAGGAGTAGATTGCCAGGCAAGTACCCTTGCGGGGGAAGCGGGAAGCCGTTCGGGCCAAGCCGAGCTCGACTCGCACAAGGTCGAGCAGATCCGCCGAATCGGAGCGATCAAGAACGGTGAAGGACGGGTCCACCCCGATTGAAGGGGCGTGGAGCCGCAAGAGGCGGCTGCCGATTGAATGAAACGTTCCCGACCAGGGCAGGATGGCCGTCCTCGTTGATGAGGGACCGGCGCCGTCGCCGCGGGCTTCGGCGAGGATCTGGTGGGCGCGGCGCGTCATCTCGAGCGCAGCGCGCCGAGTGAAGGTCAGCAGCAACAACCGGTGCGGGTCGGCGCCGTTCAGGATCAGATGCGCGACTCGATGGGCGAGAGTCTTGGTCTTCCCGGTGCCCGCACCGGCCGCGATCAGCAACGCCGGAGGCGACTTTGCGCCGCCGCCGATGCCGCATTCGACAGCGCTGCGCTGAGCCGGGTTCAGGTCGCGCAGATGCCGGCGGCCATCGATTGATCCCAGCGTCTTGTTCCTCGTCCGTTCCCCTCATCAGCGATAGCATCCAAACACCCACGAAGCAATTCCTACGTTTGTCCCGACCAAGGCTGAGGCTCGGTGTGATCGCGGACAATCTCGTCAACAGCAGCCGCGTCCTGGCCAAGCCGTTCGCGGCCCTCGACGCCTTGATCAGGTGGGCGGGCTAACGAGAAGGGCTTCTCGCAGGAAGAGCTAGCGGACCTTGCGGAGATCCATCAGACCGATCTGAGCGGTGTCGAACGCGGTAAACGCAACCAGACAATTACCGTCCTTCACCGCATCGCCGAGACGCTCGGAGCCGACATCGAGGACTTGGCGAAAAGCCGTAGGTAGGATAGACCGCGAAAGGTTGAATGTTTCCGCCGAGTAGAATTGTCTGCCTCACCGAAGAGACCGTCGAGACGCTGTATCTGCTCGGCGAGCAGGACCGCATCGTCGGGATCTCCGGCTATGTCGTGCGCCCACCACAGGCGCGCCGGGAAAAGCCGCGCGTGAGTGCCTTCACCTCGGCGAACATCGACAAGATCCTGGCGCTGAAGCCCGACCTCGTTCTGACATTCTCCGATCTCCAAGCCGACATCGCTGCCGATCTGATTCGCCGCGGGCTCGACGTCCATGCCTTCAATCAGCGAAGCGTCGCCGGCATCCTGGATATGATCAGGATGCCGGTGCAATGGTTGATGCTAGCGAGAGGGCCCGGCAACTCGTATCCACCCTCGAAACACGTTTGGCCGACGCCCGCATCCGCGCGGAGCGGTTACCAAAGCGGCCGAGGGTATTCTTCGAGGAATGAGACGATCCGCTGATCTCCGGCATAGGATGGGTCTCGGAACTCGTCGAGATCGCCGGCGGCATCGACATCTTTGCCGATCGTGCCGGCCGAGGCACAGCTAGGGATCGCGTGGTGACGATCGATGAGGTGGTCGCGCGGGAGCCGGATCTGATCATAGGCTCCTGGTGCGGCAAGAAGTTCCGGCCCGAGCGGGTGATGGCGCGCCCCGGCTTCGACCGAGCTCCGCCTGTGCTGCACGAAGACCTCTACGAGATCAAATCGTCCCTGATACTGCAGCTCGGTCCTGCCGCTCTGACCGACGGCCTTGGGAGCTTCAGAACATCATCGAGCGGTGGGCGGTCAAAACTCGCGAGACCCCATCGATGGACGCTAGGTCAAAATGAAGATCTTGAGGCGCTCCATTACTCGGGAATGCGGACAAGCGGTCAGACGTCGAGCGCCAACAACAGCTTTGCGGAGCGATAGGAGCTTGCTGGGTCAGCCGCGCAGGAACGCGTTCATATCGGGGGTGGCAAGCGAGGTGTCGATATAGCCGAACGTCCCGTGCTCTCGCACCTCCTTCGCCGCGCTCATCAGCCCGGTCATCGCCGCGCGATACAACGAGGTCGCCAGACTGATACGCTTCACCCCGGCCGCTGCCAGAGCCGCGACGGTGAACGACCTGCCCTTGATCCCGACCATGAAGTTGAATGGCTTGCCCACCGCCGCGCACACCGCTCGCACGGACTCCAAATCAGGCAGCCCCGGCGCCATCAGCGCATCTGCCCCTGCCGCCTCATACGCTTTCAGCCGCTTGATCGTGTCGTCCAGGTCCAGCCGCCCGCGTAGGAAATTCTCGGTCCGTCCGGTCAGCGTGAACGGAAACGGCAACGCCCGCGCCGCGGTTACGGCCGCTGCGATCCGCTCTGCTGCGTAGCTGAGATCGAAGATCGGCGCATCCGGATTGCCGCTCGCATCCTCGATCGAGCAGCCGACCAGCCCCGCCTCCGCCGCCAGCTTGATGGTCTCCGCCACAACCTCCGGCGCGTCCCCGAAGCCCTTCTCCAGGTCGGCAGAGACGGGCAGGTCGGTGGCATCGCAGATCACCCGCGCCTGGGTCAACGCCTCATCGCGCGTCACCTTGCCATCACGCCGACCCAGCACGCCCGCCGAGGCCCCACTAGAGGTCGCCAGCGCCGT
>DATEQL010000085.1:0-3238 GCA_035272665.1 Allostellaceae bacterium | reverse complement strand
TGATCTCGACTCGTAGGAGACGTTCAGTCTCGGCAGCCCAAAGCGCGCCGGCCTTTCGCTTGGCGTGTTTCTCAACGAAGACCGCGGCGATATTCTCCATGCGATCAATCGCCGATTGCTGAGCCTTGCGGGCCTCCCTGGCGGCCTTCTTCTCTGCCGCGGGATCTCCGCCTCCGGCGAGGTCGCCAATGGCCTCCTGGGCACGCTTCCGAGCTGTTGCAAGGTCGACTGCAGGATATGGTCCGATCGTCAGCTTCTTCGGCTTCCCGGCAAAGCGGTAGCGCACTGCCCAAGACGCCGCGCCGCTCGGCTGCCGTACAAAATAGAGCCCGGCAATTTTGCCGTCTGGCGTCTCATTGCGTTGGGCCGGGCGTTTGTCCGGGCGCATCAGATTTTTGATCGAAAGGTCCGTCAGCATGTTACCCTGCCATCCTACGGGTAACGGAATCAACGTGTCTTCGGCCGTTACCCGATGTCTAGGACATTATCAGACAAAGCGGCGTACCGCAAGCAAATCGCGGCAGTTGCCGCACATTGGCTTGCCTGAATTGTCCAACTACGTCTCGTATCGGCAGGAGACTGTTAATCGAATGGTCGCAGGTTCGAGTCCTGCTCGGGGAGCCACTTCGGTACGAAACTGCGAACTCCGATCCCCGCAGTTTCCACTCCACGCTTTCCTCCGGACGCCACAAGCGTCTCGAGGAGCTGCAGGGCCGATCCTCGGAGTACGATTTGGTCCGCGCCCACTTCAGCCCGCTGGACGATCTTTTGGACATGGCTCCTGCGAAAGGTCCCGTCGTCACGGCGCAAACCCTCCCTCGCTAGGTGTTTCGTCCCGGATTTTGGTGGTGCATTCTTGTCGAGTGATTCGAAGGATGCGCTATGGGACAGGTTCTTCATGGGAGCGCCACAACGACAGAGGCGGTCCGTCGAGCGATACAGCATAGTCAAGAGAGCCTGAGGGCGCTGGCCAAGCGCCACGGCGTCAATCCGAAGACCATCGCCAAGTGGAAGGCGCGGAAGTCGGTTTCCGATCTTCGGACAGGACCCAAGCAGCCCCGATCAACCGTCCTGACCGTTGAAGAGGAGGCGGTCGTGGTCGCCTTCCGGAGGCATACCCTGCTGCCGCTCGACGACTGCCTCTACGCCCTTCAACCCACCATTCCGCATCTGACGCGCTCGTCGCTGCATCGGTGTCTGCAACGCCATGGGATCTCTCGGCTGCCCCAAGTCGAAGGCGAAGCCTCGCCCAAGAGCAAGTTCAAGGCCTATCCGATCGGCTATTTCCATATCGACATCGCCGAGGTTCGAACCGCTCAGGGCAAGCTCTACCTCATCGTCGCAATCGATCGGACGTCGAAGTTCGCCTTCGTCGAACTGCACGAGAAGGTCGCGCGCCAGACTGCCGGAGACTTCCTGCGCCGCCTGATCGCCGTCGTCCCCTACAAGGTCCACACGGTTCTCACCGACAACGGCGCCCACTTCACCACGCCAGGCAATACGAGCTCGGCCGCGCCGGACATCAAGGCGGCTCTTGACGCCGGAGAGCCCGTTTGGGCGCACGCCTTCGAATACGCCTGCGCCCAGAACGACATCGACCATCGGCTGACAAAGCCCAAGCACCCTTGGACCACTGATGTGATCGACAAGTGCTTTTTTGCGGGATCGAGGCTATTTTTCCCTCGCGCACGGGTGACTGCGCGGCGAAGAGCAGGGCGCCAGGCGCAAGCCCTGCCGCGCAGCCTTCATTGTCGTCCCTCTTTTGCGGCGCCTGTGCGCACCTGCTTGGGTCCACGCGGATTCCACCCGGCGACGAAGCGCGCATAAGCCGTCTCGGCTTGCTCGACCCACCTCCTTTCCTGATCGCGATGGCTCTTGATGTTGTAGGCAAAGGCGGCGCCCCTTTGACCGCGTTCGGCTTTGTATCCCGCCTTCAGCTCCAGATCGCGCAACTTTCTGGCATGCAGCGCAGGTCGGGCCCACGCATAGCTTTCGCCCTTGCGCAACAAATGCCAGATGATGACCGCGAGCTTCCGAGCCGTGGCGACAGCGGCGACGTGCTGACCCCGGCGGGCGCGCACCCGCAGAAAGAACGCCCGCAACGGACCTGGCGCTCGCGCTGCCGCCCACGCCGCCTCGACGAGCATGCCGCGCGCATGCCCGCGGCCCTGCTTCGTAATCCGGCCGTGATAAGCCGGTCCGGGGCCGGACTGCCGTACGCTCGGGTTGAGGCCGAGGTAGCTCACCAGCTTCTGCGACTGCCCGAAGCGTCCCACGTCGCCGATCGCCGCCACGATGGCGAGCGCCACCACCATGTCGACCCCAGGGATTGTCATCAGACGTCTAACGCTCTCGTCCCCCAACGCGGAACGAGCAAGATCGCGCTCGATGACCTTGAGGTCCTCGCCAAGCCGATCGAACTCGCGCAGGTGACGCTCGACGGCAAGCCGTTCGTCCTCCGGCAAGATCTGGTGAAAAAGCCAGGCCCGTCCGCTGGCCCCGCACAGATCGGCGTGCGGGCAGGAGGGGATGAGATGGCTATGCAGGATCGACTGGATGATATTCTTCAAGCGCGAGCGCTGCCGGACAATCTGGTTGCGCCGGGTCACCTGCCGGCGCAGCGCCTGCGTGGGCTCGTCGGGAATCCAGACCTCCGGCAGAAAACCGCTCGCGTAAAGCTGTGCGAGGACTTTCGCGTCGATCGTATCGGTCTTGATCTTCGCATGAGCGATGATGCGGACCTGCTTGGGGTTTGCGATCACGACTTTCTTGACGTGCGGCGCGATCACCGCGGCGACCGAGGATGCGTTGCCAGTCGCCTCGACGACGACTACGTCATCCTTGGCAAGCTTCTTTGCGAAAGCCTCGAGAAGGTGACGTCGCATGTCGACCCTCCCCGTTCGTTTGAGCTCGCCCTCGTCCCAGACGACCGCCTCGGCGAAGGCGCGGTGGATATCCAATCCAATGATGCGCATGCCTGCTCCTCCATCTTTGTTCGTTCAAAGCGGGAGCTGGCGGGCGACACGACATCTACTGATCCGCGCTCACGGCGCATCCGGGAAAGTCGCAAGGGGCGGCCATGTAACGAGCTCGGGCTCTCGGCCCACTGTCTATCGGCGGCCTGCCCGCACCTTCGTGCTCCCGGCGCCCCGTGTCCCAGATGGGCTCACCATAACGTCGTCTCCTTTCGGAAACAGGCGGACAGCAAGGCGCCAAGGAATCACATACCGGATAACGG
>DATEQL010000084.1:0-25623 GCA_035272665.1 Allostellaceae bacterium | reverse complement strand
CACGGCTTATGGTTCGATCGTGCTGCACGTGACCCCCGACGCGGCGAGCGGCGGACCGCTCGCCAAAGTCAGAAACGGTGACCGCATCCGGCTATCGGTTGCCGAGCGTCGCCTCGACCTCCTGGTGGCGCCGGAAGAGGTGGCGCGCCGTTCGGTCGCGCCACCTCCCGTCCCGGAGCGGGGCTATGCGCGTCTCTACCGCCGTGAAATCCTGCAGGCCGATCGCGGCTGCGACTTCAACTTTCTGCGCAAGCACCCGCTGAACCGGAACGCCCGCTGAGCCTGTCCACAAACGGCGCTGGGCCAGAGCAGCACAGAAGCACCGACGGGCTGAACGCGCTGGAACAAAATACAACGAAAATCGCGATGACACGCCCCAAATATCCGACCTGACGTCCAGCGATCACTAGTTATATCAAACGGTTAGGTCGGAACTTGCGACGCCGAGAAACAACGAAATCGACATCGCCGATCAACGAAAGCCGCTCGGCTCTGAGGGAACGAAAACAACAAGAACGGGCGCGCTGCAAAAAAAGGCCAACACCTGTCGGCGCTCGATACCCTGTTGGGCTAAGCCCGACTGATCGGCAAGCCGGAGACAGCCAGCCGGTCGCTGTCCTGTCCCGACCTGTGGTTAAAGCACCGTGCCACCGGCGAGGTCACGTGTGAAAGCCGGCTGTCACCTGAGCCGGTGCGCCCGCGTGCACGCCGATACGCAGCTCAATCGGCTTGCCCAGCACCCCCTCGGATCGCTCCTTTTCGACGTGCAACTCGTCGAGCAGCCGCTCTCTTTCGAGAGAGGAGCCGATTCGAGAGAGGAGCCGATCTGGCGACCCAACCCCTTCATCGCTTTGGGCTTGCCGCCGCCGAGTTGCCGCGACAGGATTCATTGCGGACGACGCCGGTGTCCTATATCAGGCGGTGGCCGCAGCGAACCACCTGGATCGCGTAGAGCTTAAGACTTAGCGCGCGCCGACTGGCGCCCGGCACCGCGCCCCAGCCCGATCTTCTTGGCGAATTCGGAGCGTCGCTCGGCATAGTTCGGCGCCACCATCGGATAATCCGACGCAAGCCCCCATCTCGCGCGGTATTCGTCCGGTGTCAAATTGTAGGTGGACCGGAGATGCCGTTTCAGCATCTTCAATTTTTTGCCGTCTTCTAAGCAAATAAGAAATTCGGCGGTCACCGATTTTCGGATTGGTACCGCCGGCTTCAACGGTTCCGGCCGTGGTTGCGCCACCTGACCCTCCAGCGACTTCAGAGAGCCGTAAACGGCGTTGATGACTTCGGCTAGCTGTGCTGTCGGCAACGTATTGTTGCTGACATAGGCTGCCACCACATCTGCCGTCATCCGCAGCAATTCCTCCTCCGCCATCTTCGGCGCTGTCGTTTCTGCCATCTGTCGCCCCGATTAGTTTAAGAACGTTCAACCTTACGTTCATAATCGCATCACGAAATTCTTGTGTCAACGGATACTTGTGGAATGGCGCAGTACTTGTCATCGGCGTCACCTGCGCAACGACTTTACGTCTGAGACCGGTTACGGCCGGTCACATAGAAGAGATCTATCCGATGCGGTAATTTTTTGTTGAGGCTGAACCAGACATCTCCGCCTTCTTCGGACGTCGGTAGGTCCCTTGTCGCGACGCGGACGCGATTTATGGTAGGCGGCTGGCATTCCCGGTCGAGATTTGGTAGAACGACGGCGGTCGCGAGCTCGTCGCACGAGTCGGGGTGTGAATGATTGTGTCTGATCCTGAACCGCCTCCGCGAAGTCCTCAGCGCGGCTGCCTCATCCCGCCACTCTGACGAGCGGTCGCTCGATGCCCTCAGCCCCATTTTTACCCCCCGGTTCCGCCGCGGACGACTTCTTTTCCGAGACCCTTTTCGAGGCCGATCCCGAACTGGCGGCGGCGATCAGTCACGAGCGTGATCGCCAGCAATGGCAGATCGAGCTGATCGCCAGCGAGAACATCGTCTCGCCGGCCGTGCTGGAAGCGCAAGGCTCGGTGCTTACAAACAAATATGCCGAGGGCTATCCCGGCCGCCGCTATTACGGCGGGTGCGAATTCGTCGATGCGGTCGAAATGCTGGCGATCGAACGCGCCAAGCGGCTTTTCGGATGCGCGTTCGCCAATGTCCAGCCGCATTCCGGAGCCCAGGCGAATCAGGCGGTGTACCTGGCGCTGCTCGAGCCGGGCGATACCATTTTGGGGATGGCGCTGGCGGCGGGCGGGCACCTGACGCACGGCGCGCGACCGAACCTCTCCGGCAAATGGTTCAATGCGCTCTCCTACGGGGTCCGGCCGGCGGACGCCCGCATCGATTTCGATGAGATCGAGCGGCTGGCCGAGGCGCACCGGCCCAGGTTGATCATCGCCGGCGGCAGCGCCTATTCGCGGATCATCGACTTCGCTCGGTTTCGCGCGATCGCCGATGGGATCGGCGCCTATCTGATGGTCGACATGGCGCATTTCGCCGGGCTGGTCGCAGGCGGGGTTTATCCGAGCCCGCTGCTGCACGCGCACGTCGTTACGGCCACCACCCACAAAACCTTGCGGGGGCCACGGGGCGGGCTGATCCTCGCCAATGACGAGGAGTTAGGCAGCCGGATCAACGCGGCGGTCTTCCCTGGGCTGCAGGGCGGTCCGCTGATGCATGTGATTGCCGCCAAGGCGGTCGCTCTGCACGAGGCTTTGCAGCCCGCGTTCAGGCGTTACGCGGGTGCCGTCGTAGAGAATGCCAAGGCGCTCGCCGCGACCCTCGCGGAAGCGGGGATCGAGATCGTCTCCGGCGGGACCGACTCGCATCTGATGCTGGTGGACTTGCGGCCATTGGGGATTACCGGCCGGGATGCCGAGAGAAGTCTCGAACGAGCTTGGATCACCTGCAATAAGAATGGGGTTCCCTTCGACCCGCAGAAGCCCACCGTCACCTCCGGCATCCGGCTTGGCTCGCCGGCGGCAACAACGCGCGGTTTCGGGCAGGACGAGTTTCACACCGTCGGACGATGCGTCGTCGCAGTATTGCGGGCGCTCGCGCAGCGGCCCGCCGACAATGGCGCGACCGAAGCTCGTGTGCGCGAAGAGGTCCGCGAACTGTGTGCCCGCTTCCCGATCTACGCGGAACTCGGCCCGCGCCGTGGGCCAGACGGATAGAATCGCTTCCCGCATCGGGACAACTGAAGAAGGCGGAGGAGGAGATGCGCTGCCCGTTTTGCGGAGCCGATGATACCCAGGTTAAGGATTCGCGTCCGACGGACGATCGCGGCGCGATCCGCCGCCGACGCTTCTGCCCGAATTGCGGAGCCCGCTTCACGACCTTCGAGCGCGTCCAACTGCGCGAACTGACCGTAATCAAGAAAAATGGACAGCGTGAACCCTTCGATCGGGACAAGCTTGCCCGGTCGATCTACATTGCGTTGCGCAAACGACCTTTCGAGCCCGAGCGGGTGGAGCGCATCATCAATTCGCTAGTGCGGCAGCTGGAGAGTTCGGGCGAGACCGATATCCCGAGCGATATGATCGGCGGCCTCGTCATGGAGGCATTGGCTAGCCTCGATCAGGTTGCCTATATCCGTTTCGCCTCGGTCTACCGCAATTTCCGCGAAGCCAAGGATTTCGGGGATTTTGTCGGACGGATCGCGGCGGATGGCGAGTGAGGTCGCCTCGCCGCCGCCAGGTTCGGCCGGCGATCGACGCGTCGACCTCGGTGCGATGCGTGCCGCGCTGGCGCTTGCGCGCCGTGGGCTCGGCGCGGTTTGGCCAAATCCCGCGGTCGGCTGCGTCATCGTCAATCAGGGCCGGGTCGTCGGACGGGGGTGGACCCAGCCTGGGGGTAGGCCGCATGGAGAGACCGAGGCGCTTCGCCGGGCGGGTGAAGCGGCCCGCGGAGGCACCGCCTATGTCAGTCTCGAGCCGTGTTGCCATTGGGGCCAGACCCCACCTTGCGTCGATGCGCTAGTCGCCGGCGGGGTGCGGCGCGTCGTCGTTGCGCTCGAGGACCCCGATCGGCGCGTCGCCGGCGAGGGGCTCCGCCGGTTGCGTAGGGCAGGGCTCGATGTCGAGGTCGGGCTCTGCGCCGAGGAGGCCGCCGAGGTCAACGCCGGCTTCTTGAGCCGATTGCGGCTCGGTCGTCCGCTGGTTGCGGTCAAGCTCGCGACCTCGCTCGATGGCCGCATCGCCACCGCCAGCGGTGAGAGTCAGTGGATCACCGGACCGCCCGCGCGCGAGCGCGCGCATGCGCTGCGTGCCAGCCACGACGCCATCATGGTCGGCACGGGCACCGTCCTGGCGGACAATCCCCAGCTGACCTGTCGCCTGCCGGGGCTCGGCAGCCGGTCGCCGGTGCGAGTCGTCGTCGACCGCCACCTGCGCATTCCGCCGGCCGCGCGGCTGATCGCAGACGCGCGCCGGGTGCCGACCTGGATCTTGACGCTTCGCTCGGCCGACCCTGCCCGGCGCGCGACGTTCCTTGCAAGCGGTGCGGCCGTGATCGATGTCGATCCCGACCGGAAGGGTCAAATCGACCTTGCTGCGGCGCTCGGGGCGCTCGGCGAGCGCGGCATCACTCGGCTTCTCGTCGAAGGCGGCGCCCGGCTCGCCGCCGCGTTCTTCCGCGCCGGACTGGTCGATCGCCTTGCCTGGGTTCACGCACCGCTGCTGATCGGCGGCGACGGCGTCCCGGCGATCGCAGGCTTAAAGCTCGAAGCGCTGTCGGCGGCGCCGGGCTTCGAGCGGCTGTCGATGGAGACAGTCGGAGACGACATTCTCGCAACCTTCCGGGCCCGCAAGAAAGAGCCGTGCCATTGACCGCCACAGCCCGAAGGTCGCTGCGAGGAGAGCGAGGTGCTCCGAGAAAGGTCGGAAGCCTCTAGTAAATTTTCGGGCGGACCCGTAGCTTACCGGCATGTTCACCGGAATTATCACCGATTTGGGGCGGGTCCGGCGGCTGCACCGCGCAGATCTCCTCGATCTGACGATCGCCACGAGTTTTGACACCTCGACGATCCCGCTCGGTGCCTCGATTGCCTGCTCAGGAGCATGTCTCACCGTCGTGGCGATCGAGCCCGGGGCGTTCACGGTGCAGGCATCGGCTGAGACCATGGCATGCACAACGCTCGCCGAATGGCAGGAGGGCACGCCGGTCAATCTCGAGAAATCGTTGCGACTGGGCGACGAGGTCGGCGGTCATCTCGTCCTCGGTCATGTGGACGGTCTCGCGCGGATCGCCGAGCGGCGGTCCGAGGCCGAGTCGGTCCGTTTCGTCTTCGAGGTACCTGAGGGCTTGGGGCCGTTTATCGCGCCCAAGGGTTCGGTGGCGCTCGACGGGGTCAGCCTGACGGTCAACGAAGTCTCGGGAAACCGCTTTGGGGTCAATATCATCCCGCATACCCTTTCCTGCACAAATTTTCGCCAGGCGCATCCAGGACAGCAGATGAACCTCGAGATCGACCTGATCGCCCGCTATGTCGCGAGACTTCTCCCGCAAACGCCATGACCAGACCGCCCCATATCCTCCTCGTCGAGGCGCCCTACTACACCCACATCGCAGCCGACCTCCGACGTGGCGCCGAGCGCGCGCTTGCCACGGCCGGCGCCACCCATGAAAGCGTCTCGGTCCCCGGGGCGTTCGAAGTTCCGGGGGCAATCGGTATCGTCGCGCGAGCGAGCCAGCGTTTCGACGGGTTTATCGCGCTCGGCTGCGTGATCCGCGGCGAGACGACGCATTACGACCATATCTGCGCCGAGAGCGCGCGCGGACTCCAGGATCTGGCGGTGCGCGATGGGCTCGCCATCGGGTTCGGCATTCTGACGGTCGAAAACGAGGCCCAGGCTCTCGCCCGCGCCTCGCCCGAGGGTCGGGACAAGGGGGGTGAAGCCGTGCGCGCCTGCCTGGCGATCGTCGATCTGAAGCGGCGTTTGGCCGGGAACGGCGGGTGACCGCCTCGACGGAGACCGAGCATCGTCAACGCCCGGGCAGCCGCCGGCGCAGCGTCGCCCGGCTGGCTGCAGTCCAAGCGCTCTACCAGCTCGAGGCGAATCGCGAAGCCGATCCCGACTCGGTCGTGCGCGAGTTCGCCCGGCACCGCTTTGGCCAGGAAATCGACGGCGACCAATTGGGCGAAGCCGATTCCGAACTGTTCGCCGACATTGTCCGCGGCGCGGCGGCTGATCAGGAACGACTCGACCCCCTGATCTCGACCGCGCTCAATCCCGATTGGCCGCTGCCGCGCGTCGACTCGGTCCTCCGTGCGATCCTGCGCGCCGGCGCCTACGAGCTGGTGCATCGCCGGGATGTCCCGCCACGGGTTTCGATTAGCGAGTACACGTCGATCGCACACGCATTTTTCACCGGCAAGGAGCCGGGCCTCGCAAACGGCGTTCTCGATCATCTGGCGCGCGCGCTGCGGCTCGACGAGCTGTAACCCGATGGAAGCGGAGCCTCTCGGCGAGTTCGAGCGCATCCGTCGCTTCTTTGCCCCGCTCGCCGGGCCGGGCGGACTAGGACTTCTCGATGACGCCGCCATTCTCGATTGCCGGGCGGGGCGGCGTCTGGTCGTCACCGCAGATGCGATCGTTGAGGGCGTGCATTATCTGCCGGACGATCCGCCCGACCTCGTTGCGCGCAAGCTTTTGCGGGTGAACCTCTCCGATCTCGCGGCGATGGGGGCGCGGCCTCTCCACTACCTGCTGACGACGGCACTTCCGGCCGAGCTCGGCGCGGGCTGGGTCGCGAGGTTTGCCAGCGGGTTGGCCGAGGATCAGCGCCGGTTCGGAATCGATCTCCTGGGCGGCGATTCGGTGGCGACGCCGGGTCCCGCCGTGCTCTCGCTGACCGCCATTGGCGAGGTTGCGGCGGGAACGGAGATCAGGCGCAACGGCGCCCGCGCCGGCGACCTTGTGTGGGTATCCGGCACGATCGGGGATGCGTTCCTCGGGCTCGAGGTGCTGCGCGGGGCCCATCCGGAACTGGCACCCGAATATCGCGCCGAACTGATAAGTCGCTTCCAAATCCCCGATCCGCGTGTCGAACTCGGCGCCCGATTAAGCGGGATTGCGCGCGCGATGATCGACATCTCCGATGGTTTGATCGCCGATCTCGGACATGTCTGCGAGACCTCCCAGGTTGCGGCCGTTGTTGAGCTGGAGTCGCTGCCGCTGTCGCCTGCAGCAGGCGCCATCGTCGATGGTGCGCCGGGCCTCAGGACGCGCCTCGCCGCCGGAGGCGACGATTACGAGCTTCTGTTTACCGCACCCGCCGGCTCGACGAAGGCGATCGACGATTTGTCTTCGGTGCTGGGCCTGCCGATCACCAGGATCGGCAGGATCGAACTCGGAGAAGGCGTGCGCCTGATCGACGCCGAGGGACGCACCATGCAGATCCCCGAGTCGGGCTACCGTCATTTCTAAGCGAAACAGGGTACCGAAATCGCGCCGGTTATAGCGGCGCACCAGTTCGGTTGCCTGCGGGTTGCTCTTCTGGCATGTTTTCACGCGCTTACGTGCCTCGCCGTGCCGGGCCTGGCGGGGGGCGGCTGCCTCTATTCGCGCTCGTCCCGAGGAAACGTTTCGAATGCCCTCCGCATATTTGCTGGTCATCGCCTGCGGCGTGCTGGCATTGCTTTACAGTGTAGTCACCAGCCGTCAGGTGCTGACGGCCAATGCCGGCTCAGCCCGGATGCAGGAGATTTCGGGCGCGGTGCTGGTCGGTGCGCGCGCCTATCTCAACCGCCAATACCGCGCGATCGCTGTCGTTGGCGTGGTGGTGCTGATCGTGCTCGGCGCTACCCTCGGCGTGCGCGTCGCGATCGGCTATCTGATCGGGGCGGTGCTGTCGGCGTCGGCCGGCTATATCGGCATGAACGTCTCGGTGCGCGCCAATGTCAGGACCGCGCAAGCTGCGCGCAGCGGCCTCAAGGCCGGGCTGGCAATCGCGTTCAAGGCCGGCGCCGTCACCGGGTTGGTGGTGGTCGGGCTCGGGTTGCTCGGGGTCGGGATCTATTATTTCGTGTTGCGCGCGACAATGCCCGGCGAGGATCTGCGTCCGGTGCTCGAAGCCATGGTAGCGCTGAGCTTTGGCGCGTCGCTGATCTCGATTTTTGCGCGTCTGGGCGGCGGGATCTTCACCAAGGGTGCCGATGTCGGCGCCGATCTTGTCGGAAAAGTCGAGGCCGGCATCCCGGAAGACGACCCCCGCAACCCGGCGGTTATCGCCGACAATGTCGGCGATAATGTCGGCGACTGCGCCGGCATGGCCGCGGACCTGTTCGAAACCTATGCCGTCACCATCGTCGCGACGATGCTGCTCGCCAATATCTTCTTTGCCCCGCCCCTGCGCGACAACATGCTGCTGCTGCCGCTCGCGATCGGCGCGGTGTGCATTGCCACGTCGGTAATCGGCACCTTCTTTGTCCGGTTGGGCGCCGATAACGAAATCATGAAGGCGCTCTACAAGGGGCTCATCGCGACCGGAATCCTATCGATCGTGGCGATTGCCGTTGTGATCTATTGGCTCCTCGGCCTGTCGGACCCGCTCGTGATGAGCACGGGCGCATCGGTGACCGGTCTCGGATTGTGGCTCTGTGCGATCGTCGGTCTCGCGGTCACCGGCTTCATCGTCTGGATCACCGAATATTATACGGCGACCACCTATCGGCCGGTGCGCAGCATCGCCCTGAGCTCGACGACCGGACATGGCACGAATGTGATTCAAGGCCTTGCTGTGTCGATGGAGGCGACCGCACTCCCAGTCGTCGTGATCTGCGTCGGCATCATCGCCTCTTTTCTGATCGCGGGTCTCTTCGGGATCGCGGTAGCGGCGACGACGATGCTGGCGCTCGCCGGCATGATTGTCGCGCTCGACGCTTACGGTCCGGTCACCGATAACGCCGGCGGCATCGCGGAGATGGCCGACCTGCCGCGCGAAGTGCGGCGCACGACCGACTTGCTCGACGCGGTCGGCAATACAACCAAGGCGGTGACCAAGGGCTACGCGATCGGTTCCGCCGGGCTGGCTTCGCTCGTGCTCTTCGCCGCTTACACGGAGGATCTGAAGCACTATTTTCCGACGCTCGATGTCCATTTCGGGCTGCAGGACCCCTATGTCGTAATTGGGCTCTTCATCGGCGGGCTGATGCCGTACCTCTTCGCCTCGCTCGGCATGACCGCGGTCGGACGAGCAGCCGGCTCGGTCGTCATCGAGGTGCGGCGCCAGTTCCGCGAGATCCCGGGCATCATGCAGGGCAAGGCGAAGCCGGATTATGGTCTCGCCGTCGACTTGCTGACCCGGGCCGCAATCCGCGAGATGATCGTGCCGTCCCTGCTGCCGGTGCTGGCGCCGATCCTGCTCTTCATCGTCATCTCGATCATCGCCGGGCGGGGCGCCGGGTTCACAGCGCTCGGCGCGATGCTGCTCGGCACCATCGTGACCGGGATCTTCGTCGCGATCTCAATGACCTCGGGCGGCGGCGCCTGGGACAACGCAAAAAAATACATCGAGGAGGGCCATCACGGCGGCAAAGGCTCCGAACCCCACAAGGCTGCCGTGACCGGAGATACGGTCGGCGATCCCTACAAAGACACCGCAGGTCCGGCAATCAACCCGATGATCAAAATCACCAACATCGTCGCCCTGCTGCTGCTCGCGATCCTCGCGAGATGGGCCAGCTGAGCTCCGCCGATCGTCCGATCGGGAATTAGTTGTCTGGTTTGCCGGTTTGGTGGGTGTCGCTGGTGCTGCCGCCTCCGCCACCGGCGCCCGTGCTCTTGTTGAATTTGCCGAGATTGCCGATCACCTGCTCGAGGAAGGACAGCTCACGGCCAGGCGCCGGCGTCGCCCTGGCAACCGGAGTAATTTCTTTCCCGTCCTCCAAGCCCTTGTGATCGACTGCCTTGACCACACCTTGGTCGTCGAAGTTGACAACATAAACCTGCTGGTCGATTACATTGGGATCGAAGAAGGCGAGCTGCCCGGTCCTTCGGCTGATGTAGTACCAGGATTTGTCGTTGAAAACACTGACGCTTGACGGCGAGCCCAGAATCTTGACCACTTCGTCCTTAGTGGTGCTGCCCGGGTGAATCTCGGCAATCCTATCTTGTTCAGGCAGATTGCCGCGCTGATCGACGCTCGTCGCACATCCGGCAACCAGTGCGGTCGCTAAAATCGCGCCGCAGATAGAAGATGGATGCCGAATGAAGGCAGCTCGCCTGTGGAACATGGGATCACGCAACCGGTTCTCTGTTGAAGCAAGTCTGGGCCGCGCCAGTTCTCCTCTGCCCCAAGCTTTTAACCGGGAGCCGTTCGTTGTCAATGTCTCCGACGATTTTGAACGCAGGGTGACTTCTTTTTGCCGACGTATCCCGGAGCGTGCCCCGTTTCCCGGTGTGATGGAGGGTTAGAGTGACCGATATCATACCCGAATTCTCTCGCCCTGTTCCGCTTGCGCGGCTGGGTTCCGCGCCCTTCAGGCAGCAGATCGAAGCAACGCCGGGTGAACGCGAGAAGCTGTCTCGGCGATTCGACCTTCTTGCCCTGGTTCGCCTGACCGCGGCGGTCGAGCTTCGCCGCCAAGGCGATGAGCTCATCGTGTTGGATGCCGCCTACGAGGCCGAGTTCGTGCAGAGCTGCGTCGCCACCCTGGAACCGGTGGCGGACGCAATATCCGAACGCTTCTTGCTGGTTTATGGTCCTGCCGAAGCCGAGCAGCAGGAAACCGGATGGCTACCAGACGAGGCGGCTTTCGAGCAATTGAATGGCGACGTGATCGACATCGGAGAAGCGGTGGCGCAGGAGCTCTCCCTCTCGCTGCCGGTCCTTCCGCGGCACCCGGAGGCGAGGATCGATGGCGAAACCCCGGTGGAATCGTTCGGCACCTTTGCTTCCCTGGCGCATCTGAAGCAGCGTAGGGAAGACTGACAGGTTCGCAAGCAGGACAGCTGCTGCGCTGTGGGGGACGGCTGTATGGTTGTTGCCGTGGCGCCTGTTTTTGGCTAATTAGCGGCGTTCTTTTTGCGCCGCTTTTCGCGAAAGCGAGCTTTCCATGGCCGTTCCAAAAAAGAAAACCTCGCCGTCGCGCCGCAACATGCGACGCTCGCACCATGCGCTTAAACCGGCCGTCTATGCCGAATGTCCGAACTGTGGCGAGCTGAAGCGCCCGCATCACCTTTGCCAATCGTGCGGGTATTACGACGGGCGCGAGGTAATCGCGGGACGACCGGAGACGCCCTGACCAACAAACGTCGCCTCAGAGGGCGTGCACTGTGAGCGACACCATCACGATCGCCCTCGATGCGATGGGCGGTGATCACGCTCCGGGCATCGTGCTGAAGGGCGCTGAGATCGCGCTGCAGCGGCATCCCGGCGTTCGTTATCTGTTGTTCGGCGCGCAGGACGAGGTTCGTCCACTTCTCGCGAAGCTGCCGAGCCTCGGCGAGGCGGTAACGCTTTTTCACACGAGCGAGGTCGTCGCGGATGATGCAAAGCCGTCGCTGGCGCTTCGCGCCGGGCGCCCGTCGAGCATGAAGCTCGCTATCGACGCCGTCGCCGATGGTAGGGCCGATGGCGTCGTGTCTGCCGGCAATACCGGCGCATTGATGGCGATGGCCAAATCTGCGCTGAAGATGTTGCCGGGGATCGACCGGCCGGCGATCGCGTCCTTTTTCCCGACCCAGCGCGGCGAGAGCGTGATGCTCGACCTCGGCGCCAACGTCGAATGCGACGCCGAGAATCTCGTACAGTTTGCGCTGATGGGTGACGTCTTCGCGCGGACCGTCCTCGGTCTCGTCGAGCCTACCGTCGGCCTGCTTAATGTTGGCGCCGAGGACTTGAAAGGGAACGACGCCGTTCGCGCCGCCAGCGCGCGGTTGCGCCTGGCGATGACACCGACCCAGTTTTATGGGTTCATCGAAGGCGATGACATTGCTGCCGGGACCGTCGATGTCGTCGTCACCGACGGCTTCACCGGCAATATCGCCGTCAAGACGGCAGAGGGAACGATCAAGCTTTTCAGCGAGTTCCTCGAGGCAGCCTTTCGTCACTCGCTGTTGGCGCGGATCGGCTATCTCTTTGCGCGAGGCGCCCTCAAGAAACTCCAAATGCGCTGCGATCCGCGCCATTACAACGGCGCTATGTTCTTGGGTTTAGGAGGCATCGCGGTCAAGAGCCACGGCTCGACCGACGCGTTCGGCTTCGCCAACGCGATCAGCGTTGCCATCGACATGAAGGTGAACGGCTTCCTCGACAAGATCCGGGTCGAGCTCGCGCGCCTCAGCGAGGCGCGGTCCATGCCGCAGCCGGCGGCACTCTAGGCGCTGGGGCGATGACACCGCGATCCCAGGTCGCCGGATGCGGCGCCTACCTGCCCGAGCGAATCATTACGAATCACGAGCTCGCCAGCCGGCTCGACACCTCTGATGAATGGATCCGCCAGCGCACCGGGATCGGCGAGCGCCGGGTCGCCGCGCCGGGAGAATTGACTTCCGACCTCGCCGTCCGCGCCGCGGAGCGCGCGCTGAGCAGCGCCGGGATGAGCGGCAACGACCTCGATCTGGTCGTCGTTGCCACCGCCACTCCCGACAACACGTTTCCGGCCACTGCGACGAAGGTGCAGGCGCGGCTCGGGATGAGGCGCGGGGCGGCCTTCGACGTTCAGGCGGTCTGCGCGGGATTCATCTTTGCACTGTCGGTCGCCGACAACGCCTTGCGCCTCGGCCAAGCGCAGACCGCGCTCGTCATCGGGGCGGAGACGTTCTCTCGCATTCTTGACTGGGAAGATCGCGGCACCTGCGTACTGTTCGGCGACGGGGCCGGCGCTGTCGTGCTGAGGGCAGTCCCTGCCGCGGCCCCAGGCGGTCGTTTTATCCTCTCGAACCATCTGCATTCCGACGGACGGGAGTACGACATCCTCTATGTCGACGGCGGCCCTTCCTCGACCCGCTGCACGGGCTTTCTGCGGATGGAAGGACGTGAGGTCTTCCGGCTGGCGGTGCAGCACCTGAGCTCAGTGGTGGACGAGGCTCTCACGGCGAACGGCCTTACCGCGGCGGATATCGACTGGCTTGTCCCGCACCAAGCGAACAGCCGCATCATCGACGGCATGGGACGAAAGCTCGGCCTGCCGAAAGACAAGGTGGTCGTCACGATCGAACGCCACGCCAATACCTCGGCCGCCTCGATCCCGCTCGCTCTCGAAGCGGCCGTCGAGGACGGACGGATCAAGCCGGGGCATCTTGTCTTGATGGAAGCTCTGGGTGGCGGCCTGAGCTGGGGAGCGAGCCTGGTACGCTGGTAGCTGCACCTTCTGGGCGCGCATGCCTGCGCCGGCAGGAGGTCGCGTCGCCGCGCGACGCGAGCAAGACAACGCTTTGGAATTTGACGAGATTTTTCCCGCGGGTTAACCTCCCGGAAAGAACGGGGAGGGATCTCATGCCCGGAGAAACGGTTACTCGCGCTCGGCTCAGCGAAGCGGTCTATCAAGAGGTCGGCTTGTCGCGCAACGAGTCGGCCGAGCTCGTCGAGTCGGTGATCGCTGAAATCTCGAGCGCGCTCGAGCGTGGAGAGATCGTCAAGATTTCGTCGTTCGGGAGCTTCGCCGTCCGGCAGAAAGGCCAACGCATCGGCCGTAATCCCAAGACCGGCCAGGAAGTGCCGATCAGCCCGCGACGCGTTCTCGTCTTCCGTGCCTCGCACGCGCTGAAGGATCAAATCAATCAGGGTCTGGCCGAGGTGAGCGGCGGCGAGACACTCTCTGCGTCCGCGGCAACAGCCAATACACGCTCAGCCTGAGGTGACCCAAGGGAACGAGGCGGCAGCCCCCCGGCGCACCGGCAAATCGGGCGCTGCCTATCGTACCACCGGCGAAGTTTCGGAGGAGCTCGACCTTCCGGCACATGTCCTCCGCTTCTGGGAATCCAAATTTCCGGAGGTCAAACCGCTCAAGCGCGGGGGCGGCAGGCGCTACTATCGGCCGGAGGATGTTGACCTGCTGCGGCGGATCCGGCAATTCCTGTATCAGGAGGGATACACGATCCGTGGGGTCCAGAAGCTGCTCCGCGAGGGCGGGTCGCGGGAAGAATCCGAGGAGCCCATCGTGACCGGGGCGCCGCCGACCCTGTTCCGGCTCGATCCGGCGGTTGACTCGCCGGGCCCGCCCGCTCCCACCCGACACGCCCTACAAGCGGCTCTGGAGGACGTGCGCCGCGAACTCTTGGAAATCCGAGCATTGCTCGACAAGCTCCTCGCGCGCTGATCAGCCCGAAGCGAGGCGTCGCGGGCCCCGGCCGGTTGCATGGTTCATGTTGGACGATTATGATCGGCTGCCTCGGCAGAGTTGCCCCGGTCGGAGCGTAGCGCAGCCTGGTAGCGCATCAGCATGGGGTGCTGAGGGTCGTGAGTTCGAATCTCACCGCTCCGACCAGCCTCTTTCTCTTACCGCCGGCTTGGCGCGGATCGAAGCCTGGCCCCGAAGGACGAAGGCATGAATGCCCCCGACGCTGACCTCGAACCCTGGCAGTGGCCTGAGGCTCAATGGCGCAAGCTCGTCAACCGCGTCCGTGCCGGGCGACGGCTGCGTCCGCGTGAATGGCCGGGGGATGCGCGTTGTGCCGTGGCGCTGTCGTTCGATTCCGACCACGAGACCAGCGACTTGCGGGACGGCGGCAAGTCGATCGGCCGCCTGGCCTGGGGCCAATTCGGCAATCGGGTCGGCGTGCCGCGGATCCTGGGGTTGCTCGACAAATATGGTATCAAGGGCTCGTTCTACGTGCCCGCGGTGACGGCACTCATCCATCCCGACGAGCAGCGACGGGTCGTGGCCGAAGGCCATGAAATCGGCATCCACGGCTGGATTCACGAGCTGAATTCGGGCCTGCCGCGCGAAGCCGAACGCGACCTGATGATGCGCTCGGCTGATACCCTGGAGCAGGTGTCGGGTGTCCGGCCGGTGGGCTTGCGCACCCCCTCCTGGGATTTCAGCCAGCACACCCTGGAAATCGAGAAGGAGATGGGGCTCCTCTACGATTCCTCGCTGATGTCGGACGAGGATTGTTACGAGCTGTTGCTCGACGGCGAGCCGACCGGGGTCGTCGAGCTTCCGGTCGAATGGGTGCGCGACGACGCTGTTTATTTCATGATGAACCGGTTTTCGTCGCTGCGGCCCTATACCCCGCCGAGCGACGTGCTCGATATCTTTCGGCGCGAGTTCGATGCCGCCTACGAGGAGGGCGGCATCTTTCAGCTCACCATGCATCCGCACGTCATCGGCTACCGCTCACGGATCTGGATCCTCGAGGAGATCATCCGTCACGCCAAGGCCCGCAAAGGGGTGTGGTTTGCCACCCATGCCGAGGTCGTCGACTGGGCGACACAGCACGCTGCCTGAGGAGGCGGATCAGGCGCCGGCCGCGCCCACGCGGTGCGGCTATGTTGCGCTGATCGGCGCGCCGAACGCCGGCAAGTCGACACTGCTCAACCGGCTCGTCGGCCGCAAGCTCGCGATCGTCACACCCAAGCCGCAGACGACGCGGAGCCGGCTGCTCGGCATTGCCATCGAAGGTCCGGCGCAAATTGTCTACATCGATACGCCTGGCATCTTCGCCCCGCGGCGCCGGCTCGATCGGGCGATGGTGGCGGCGGCCTGGTCGGGCGCCGAGGATGCCGACGAAACGGTACTGCTGGTCGATGCCGCCCGCGGCGTCGAGCGCGATACGCGCCGCATCCTCGAGCGCCTGGCCGGGCGCGGCCGGAAATCGATCCTCGCTTTGAACAAGATCGACCTGGTTCGCCGCGAAAGCTTGCTCGGCCTCGCCGATCAACTCACCCGAGAAGGCCGCTTCGATCCCGTCTTCATGATCTCGGCCCGCACCGGAGATGGGGTCGACGATCTGAAGCGGCATCTCGCGGCCGATCTGCCGCAAGGGCCGTGGTTGTTTCCCGAAGATCAGCTGTCCGACATGCCCGAACGTTTGATTGCCGCCGAGGTCACCCGCGAGCAGGTCTTCCTGCAGCTGCATGACGAGCTTCCGTATGGCTCAACCGTCGAGACCGAGCGGTGGGAGGACAGAAAGGACGGCAGTGCGCGGATCGAGCAGGTGATATTTGTCCAACGGCCGAGCCAACGGGCGATCGTGCTCGGTGAAGGCGGGCAGCGGATCAAGGTGATCGGCGCTCGCGCCCGCGGCGAGCTCGAGCACCTGCTCGAGCGCCGCGTGCATCTGTTCTTGTTCGTCAAAGTGCGTGAGAATTGGGTCGAGGACCGCGAACGCTACACGGCACTCGGTCTCGATTACGACGTCTGATGGAGTGGCAGGACACGGGGTTCGTCTTGGCGGCTCGCCGCCACGGCGAGCACGCCTTGATCGTCGAGCTGCTCACCCGCGACCATGGACGGCATGCCGGGCTGGTGCGCGGCGGACAGTCGCCCAAAGCGCGCGCGGTGCTGCAACCCGGCAACGAGGTCGCTGCGGTCTGGCGAGGACGCCTCGACGAGCATCTCGGCATCATCAGATGCGAGCTGATGCGGGCTCATGCGGCACGCTTTCTCGACGACCCTGGCCGGCTCGCCGGTCTGACCTCGGCCACAGCATTGGTTACGGGGGCGTTGCCGGAACGGGAGCCGCATGCGGGCGTCTTCGTCTCGTTCGCACGGTTGATCGAAGCCCTCGATTCGTCGATCGACTGGCCGGTGCATTATGTGAAGTGGGAACTGGACCTGCTCGGTGCGCTGGGGTTCGCTCTCGATCTCAGCCGTTGCGCCGTGTCGGGCGTCATGGTCGACCTCGCCTATGTCTCGCCCCGCACCGGCCGCGCGGTGTCGCGCGCGGCGGGTCTGCCCTATCACGATAAGCTATTGAGGTTACCGGAGTTTCTATGGTGCGATGCGCCTGCCGACGAGGTTCAACTCACCCTCGGCATGACCCTGACCGGCCATTTCCTGGCGCATCACGTGTTCGCGCCGCAAAGCCGCACCCTGCCGGCGGCGCGAATCCGGCTGGCCGAACGCACGCGGCAGGCGGCGGTACCTGGACAACAAGGACCCGATTGAAGACCCTCACCCACCCAGCCCCGCCCTAACCCTCCGCCGCGAGCGAGGGAGGGTTAGGGCGGGGGAGGGTTAGGGCGGGGGCCGTGGCTCTTCCCCGCACGATTAAGGTTCGCGCTGCATGCCTGTGACGGCCCTTTCCGGCGAGATCCGCAATGTCGACTTCGCCGATGCGCTCGGCGAGCGCTATCTCTCCTACGCGCTGTCGACGATCATGTCGCGCTCGCTGCCCGATGTGCGCGATGGACTGAAGCCGGTACACCGCCGGATTCTGCATGCCATGCAGCAGCTCCGCCTCGACCCGGCGTCGGGCTACAAGAAATGCGCGCGGGTGGTCGGCGACGTGATCGGCAAGTTTCACCCGCATGGCGAGTTGGCGGTTTACGATGCGCTCGTCCGATTAGCGCAGGACTTCTCGCAGCGCTACCCTCTGGTCGACGGGCAAGGGAATTTCGGCAATATCGACGGCGATAACGCCGCGGCGATGCGCTACACCGAGAGTCGCCTCTCGGCCGTGGCGCAAGCGATGCTCGACGGCATCGATGAGGATGCCGTCGATTTCCGCCAGACCTATGACGGCGAGGACAGCGAGCCGGTCGTCCTGCCGGGGCGCTTTCCGAACCTGCTCGCCAACGGGTCCTCCGGCATCGCGGTCGGCATGGCAACCAGCATCCCACCGCACAATGTCGGCGAGCTGTGCGTAGCGCTCCTACAGCTGATCGACCATCCGGCCTGTCCGGTCGATGAGATTACCGCCCACATCCGCGGACCGGATTTCCCGACCGGCGGCATCCTGGTCGAGCCTGCGGAAAGCGTTCGCCAGGCCTATGAAACCGGTCGCGGCAGCTTCCGGCTGAGGGCGCGCTGGACGACCGAGACACTGGGCCACGGCCTCTACCAGATCGTCGTCACCGAGGTGCCGTTCCAGGTGCAGAAAGGGCGACTGATCGAGAAGATCGCGGCGTTACTCGAAGAGAAGAAGCTGCCGCTGCTCGCCGATGTCCGGGACGAGTCGACCGAGGATGTCCGCCTCGTCCTCGAACCAAAGACCCGCAACGTCGATGCGGAGATGCTGATGGAGCAGCTCTTCCGCCTGACCGAGCTCGAGACGCGCGTATCGCTCAACCTCAACGTCCTCGATCCGCTCGGCGTCCCGCGGGTGATGAACCTGAAGGAGGCGCTGCAGGCCTTTCTCGACCACCGCCAGGTCGTGCTGCAGCGCCGCACCCGCCACCGTCTCACGGCGGTTGTGCGCCGCATGGAGATCCTGCGCGGCCAGATCGTCGTCTATGTCAATCTCGACGAGGTGATCCGTATCATCCGCGAAGGCGACGACCCGAAGGCCGAAATGATCGCCCGTTGGGAGCTGACCGAAGTCCAAGCCGAGGCGATCCTGAACATGCGGCTGCGCGCCCTGCGCCGGCTCGAGGAGATCGAGATCCGGAAGGAGCTCGACGGGCTCTCGGCCGAGGAGGCGCAGCTCACCCAGCTGCTGGCGAGCGAAAAGAGACAGTGGCGCGCGATCGCCAAGGAGATCGGAGAGACCGCCGCCGAGTTCGGCGGCGAGACGCTGCTCGGCCGGCGCCGCACTTCGCTCGCCGCCGCTCCCGAGCCCGTCGAGATTCCGGCCGAGGCGCTGGTCGAACGCGAGGCGGTGACGGTGCTGTGCTCGGAGAAAGGCTGGATCCGTGCGGTTAAGGGGCACAACGTCTCGGCCGCCGAGCAGAAATACAAGGAAGGCGACGGTGCGCGCTTTGCGATCGCGGCCGAGACCACCGACCGCCTGACCGTCTTCGGCACCAACGGCCGCTTTTATACAATCGGGGTCGACCGGCTGCCGGGGGGGAGGGGCCAAGGTGAGCCGCTGCGATTAATGATCGACCTGCCGAACGAGCACGACATCGTTGCCATGTTCCCCCATCGGCCCGGCATGGAGCTCCTCGTCGCCGCGAGCGACGGGCGCGGCTTTGTCGTCGACGGTGAGGAGGCGGTGGCCCAGACCCGCTCCGGCAAGCAGGTACTGACGCCGGCGGAAGAAGCGACCGCACGCGTTTGTGCACAGGCGGAAAATGGTGACGCCGTCGCTTTTGTCGGCGACAACCGCAGGATGTTGATTGTCAAGCTCGACGAGATCCCGCTGATGACGCGCGGCCGCGGCGTCATCCTGCAGCGCTACAAAGCGGGCGGGCTCGCCGACGCCAAGGTGTTTCGGCTCGCCGACGGTCTGACGTGGCGCCAGGGCGAAAACCGCACTCGCACCGAGACCAATCTCGACCCGTGGCTCGGCGCTCGCGGCGCTGCGGGCCGCGTCGTCCCCACCGGCTTCCCGCGCTCGAACCGGTTCGGATGACGGCCGAATAACCGAACAATGTCACCATGCCATTCAGGCCGCGAGCGCAATCAAGCCCGGCCTGCCGATGGACGTCAGTCGTGGGAAGCACGATCTTCAGACGCGATTTGGCGGTTTCGTGCGTGATCCGAAACGGCCCGCAGCCTAACGTCAGAGAGGAAGGGCACGGACGGGCTCCCGCGGCAGGATCGCGCCGGTAGATGCATGCGGGTGCCGCCGATGCGGTCCGACAAATGCTCGCCGGCAGCGCGCTCACCCCCCGGCCGGGTTGTCCGTAGCGAGCCCCGGCCTCATAGTGCGGTGGTAAACAGGATGATGCCACCGACAACGGCCGCCCCGCCGAGAGGGATGCCGAGGTACAGTAGCTCGTCCGGCCGCTCGCCAGAGGCGAGCTCCACGACGACGGTGCCGACCCACAGAAGAATTCCTAAAACCACGAGGGTTGCGCCGACAACTCTCCTGCGCATTCGCTTTCGCTGCCGCGAGGTCCTGTACGTACCGTGGAATGCCATCGGTAACGACCACCTCCCTGCCGGCCTTCGCCTCCCCCTCGTGGAAGGAACGAGATTACGCGCGTCTCCAGCCGCGGAGAAGCGAGAAGAGGGTTAACGCTGCTGACCCGGGCCGGGCAGGAGGCGGGCACCCGACCGGGTTACAGTCGCCACGAGGCGGGAGTTCGCCGGTGATCGGTTCCGGGCAACACCACAAAGGCGGTCTTGCCGGGAAAGCCGAACGGGCGCATGCTCGCACATAGGTTTTACTACCGCGGAGGGAGGACCCAATGCCCAGAATCAAGCACATCGCGCTGACGACGAAGGATCCCGAAAAGACCGCAGCCTTTTACAAAGAGGCTTTCGGATTGCAGGAAATCCGGCGCAGCCCGAACGGCGCCGTCTTTTTGACCGATGGCTATATCAATGTGGCGATCCTCAATTTTAAGACCGAGAAGGACGCCGATGTCGGCGCTCACGGTGCCAACTTCAGCGGCATCCATCACTTCGGCATCGAGGTCGAGGATCTCGACGAAGCCTCTCAACGGTTGGAGCGCGCGCAAGGCGAGCAGCTCACCGCGAAGGACGGTCTCGATATGGAAATGGCCGCCGGCAGCCACCGCAACTTCGAGATGAAATGGGCCGGCCCCGACGGGGTGGTCATCGACATCTCCCACACCGGGTGGGACACCGGATCGTGATCGCTGTCAGCGGAGGATCGAGCCATGGCCGATAACTTCACGATCTGCGTCGGGACCGTCGGGACCGGCGCCTGGGTCAGCCCGGACGGCGGCGAGAGCTGGCGCCAGGTGCGAACGGGTCTGTGGGCGGAAAGTCGGATATTCGGCTTCGCCGTCCATCCAAAACAGGCTCGCACCGTCCTGGCCGGCGCTGATGACGGCGTCTATCTGAGCGAGGATGGCGGCGAGCATTTCGAACATCTCGACTCGCCGATGAACGCGCTCCATGTCTGGAAGGTCGCATACGATCCCGCGGACCCGAATACCATCTTCGCCGGCACCCGGCCGGCGGCGTTGTTCCGGTCGAACGACGGTGGGCGACATTGGGAGAAGCTGCGCGCCGAAATGGCCGAAGAATGCCCCAATGTTCGCATCCCGCGGGTCACCGCACTAACGGTGGACCCGGCGGATCATCGCACGGTGTGGGCGGGTGTGGAGGTCGATGGCGTGCGGCGCAGCCGTGATGGCGGGGAAAGCTGGACGCGCATCGCCGGTGGGCTGAACGATCCCGATATCCACGATACGGCGGTCAGTGCCAACGGCACGAAGACCGTCCTCACCAGCACCCCGCGGGAGATCTTCGCGAGCACCGATGGGGGCGAGAGTTGGCACGGCTTGGGTGTCGGCGAGCATTTTCATCTGCCCTATTGCCGCAGTCTGGCGCTGAAAGTCGACGACCCCAAGGTGTTGTTCGTCGCCACCGGAGACGGGGCGCTCGGCAGCACGGGCGCGATCCAGCGTTCCAAGGACGGCGGGCAGAGCTGGCAGATGCTGCCCCTGCCGGTCGAGCCCAATTCGCCGATATGGGCGTTTGCGACCCATCCCGCACAGCCCAATCGGATCCTCGCCTGCAGTCACTATGGCGAATTGTTTACCAGCCACGACGCCGGCGATTCCTGGGTCAAACTCCGCCGCGAGTTCGCCGAGACCCGCGCTCTGACCTGGACGCCGAATTAGCCGGTGAGGGCGCACACACGGGCTCGGCCGTAGTTTCGCTTGATCGGCCGATCCCGATACGCGCAGTCGAAGGGTAGGCATTATTTCCCTGCGGGAGTGTGAGCGCAGCCTTGCGGGGGTCGCGGAAGGCATGGGGGATCGGTTATGGTGACTGGGCAGCCACGCCTGCGCCCTGAGGCCTCGAGGCTGAGTACGGCTCCTGCCGCGCGGGGAGCTGTGTGGCCAGCTTATCTCGGCATCACCGCACTCTTGGTTTTGATCGTCGTGGCGCTCGCCGGCGGGATCATCTGGTACAACATGCGTAAATCCACCGAGCTGATGGTCGCGGCGGCCGAGCGTCAGATGGTCGAGACGGGAGACAAGATCTCGGATCGGATCAAGCTGCTCTACGACCCCATGTACGCGATCGTCGGCATTGCTTCCCAGGCGCCCAACATAAAGGCGCTGCTGACCGACAACGATGCTCGCCTGGGAATGCCAATTCTCTTAAGGATGCTCCGCTTCTATCCCCAGATCCTGTCGCTGTACGCCGGCTTCGACGACGGCGGTTTTTTCGGGGTGGATCGCATTGCCGGCGAATCCCGTGCGCGGTTTCGCAGTTTCTTCCGAGCGCCGGACAACGCCGCCTTCTGGAACAGGATCATCACACCCGGCGATGACGATGTGCGGGTCGAGCGCTGGGTGTTTCTCGACGATGACGGGGTCGAGGTTGGACACCACGACGTTGGGGCGACGACTTGGGACCCGCGGGTGCGTCCTTGGTATGGGCCGGCGCTTCACAGTAATCATGTAGAGATGAGCGATCTCTACATCTTCTTCCAGAATAATGATCCAGGATTCACCTTGAGCCGCAGCTTCCACGGTGACCCATCCGGTGTCTTCGCTGCCGATCTTGACGCGATGGACCTGTCGGATTTTCTGAACAAACAGCGCATCACGCCGGGGAGCCTCAGCTTCATATTCACCCGATCCGGTGAAATCGTGGCGTATCCGGATCAGGCCCGAATAACCGCCCTGGTGCCGCCCGGCGGCGATACCACGGTCACGCTGCCGCACCTTTCCGAGCTGAAGGATCCTCTCGCCGACGGGTTGTTCGCGGCATTCCGAGAGAGCAGCACCCCGGGAAACTTAATGTACGCCGTCGCCGGCCGGAGCTATATCGGCCGGGCCGTCGAGATTCCGGCCCGCTACGGGCGTGACCAGCTGCTCGGGATCGCCGTACCGATCGACGAGATCCAGCGGCCGGCCATCGAATTGCGTAACCAGACGCTTTTCTATTCGATCGCTTTTCTCGTCTTTGCGCTGCCGCTCTATGTGACGTTGGTCGTCTTCTGGATCGATCGCAGGCTCGGACGCCATCATTCGCCGTTCGGTGCAATCGACGATGAATAGCGTGACGACCGGGGTTCCAAGCACGGCGGGCAGAGCTGGCTGAGGCTGCCCCTGCCGGGGGAGCCGAATTAGCCGCCGATTTCGCCGGCGAATTCGATTTTCGTTCCTGAGTCTCGGGAATAACCAGGAAATTCGCCCTCCTTTTCGCTCCCTGCTGGCGCGGCCCGATTCAGCCCAGATGCAGCACCGCTTTGCCGGCGAAGGCGCGGTCGAGCAGCTGGCGGGCGACCGGGCCGATCTCGGTCCATGGCGCCTCGATCGCGATGTGCGGGCGGAGCAACCGCCCGGCGACGAGCCCGGCTAGCAGCGCCAGTCCGTCGGCCGCGGGCTCAACCCGGCGCAGCTCGTGGAACAGGATCAGGCCATAGAGCTTGGCGCCGCCGGTCTGGAAAAAGTCACGGCTCGCGATCGTGCTGGTGGGCGATTCGGAGACGCCGAAAGTAACGCAGGTCCCGCCGGGGGCCAGCATCGTCAACGCCGCCGCCAGGGCCGCGCCGCCGACCGAGTCGAGAATGAGGTGGAAGGGCCCGTGCGCCGCCGCCGTCTTGAGGTCGGCGCCCAGCACGATGCGCTCGCCGCACCATTCGGCGATCGTGGCGCGGAACTGAGCCTGGCGAGCCTGGCCCCAGACGAGCGCGCCCGAGGCGGCGGCGAGCTGGACGGCGAGATGCCCGACCCCGCCCGAGGCGCCGTCGACCAGCACCTTGCGGCCGAGCAAGAGCCCGCCTTGGCGCAGCGCATGCAGTGCCGTCAGTCCGGCGACGGGCAGGGTCGCGGCCTGCGCATCGGTGACCGCCTCCGGCAGCGGTGCCACGGAGTGGCTCGGCGCGCGGACCCGCTCCGCCCAGGCGCCCGACGGAAGGAGGCCGACGACCCGGCTTCCGACCGGCGGCCCGCTGCCGTTTTGGGCGCGCTCCTCGACGACCCCGGCGAAGTCCCAGCCCGGGCGGTCGCCGGGGTTGCCTTGTGATGTCGCGCGCCTGACCTCGCCGCGGTTCAACGAGATCGCCGTCACCCGAACGGTCACCTCGTCCGGGGCGGGCACGGCCATCTCGACGGGTCTGACCGCGAGCCCCTGCGGGCTCGACGGATCGACGACGACGGCACGAATGGTCTCGGGCATGGGGCTCCTCCTCAAGCCAGGTTGGCGCTCAACGCCGATAAAGCTACACTCGATCTCATCTACCAATGCAATCCGGCGGGAGGAACGATCGATGCTCGTCATGAACGTGATTGCCGAGATCCTGAAGAAGGAAGGTGTGTCGACCCTCTTCTGTTTTCCGACCACCCCGATCATCGACGCGGCCGCTGCAGCGGGGATCAAACCCGTTATCTGCCGCCAGGAGCGGGTCGGCGTCCATATGGCCGACGGGTTCTCGCGGGTGTCGAACGGCCGGCCGCCGGGTGTCTTCGCGATGCAATACGGGCCGGGTGCGGAGAACGCGTTCGCCGGGGTCGCGACCGCCTTTTCGGATTCGAGCCCGGTGGTGTTCCTGCCGCTGGGGCATCCGCGCGAGACCGCACAGCTCTTCCCGATGTTCAAATCGAGCCGCACCTACGCCTCGATCACAAAATCGGTCGAAGAAGTCATCCTGCCCGAGGAGGTCGCAAATGTGATGCGCCGCGCCTTTGCCCAAGCGAAGAACGGACGGCAAGGCCCGGTCATGGTCGAGATCCCGGCGGACGTGCACAGTACCGAGGTCGGGGTTGATCCGAACCAGTATCGGCCGGTTCGGGTCACCCGGTCGGCCGGCGACGCGCGCGACATCGACGAGGCGGCGGGCATGCTGCTCGCGGCTTCCTGCCCGATGATCCTGGCGGGGCAGGGCATCTTCTATGCCGAGGCGACCGACGAGCTGCGGCAGCTGGCCGAGCTGCTGCAAGCGCCGGTGATGACGACCTTCGACGGCAAGAGCGCCTTTCCCGAAGACCATGCCCTGGCGCTCGGACCCGGCGGCGGCACCTTTACCGGGCCCGGGCGGCACATCCTGCACAAATCCGACCTGCTGTTCGGCGTCGGCTGCAGCTTTACGCGCCATGGCATCGCGACCCCGGTCATCCCTCCCGGCAAGAAGATCATCCACGCGACCAACGACACGCGCGATCTGCACAAGGCCTTCGCCGCCGATCTCGGGATCCTCGGCGACGCCAAGCTCGTGCTCGGCCAACTGATCGAGGCAGTGCGCGACCGGCTCGGCGGCAAGGCGCGCTCGAACGGCCTCGCTCAGGAGCTCGCGGGGCAACGCGAGGCATGGCTCGGCCGCTGGCAGGCCAAGCTGCGGTCGGACGAGCGCCCGATTAACCCGTATCGGGTGATTTCGGAGTTCATGCGGGTGGTCAATCCCGCCGAGGCCATCGTCACCCACGATTCCGGCAGCCCACGCGAACAGCTCAACCCGTTCTACCGGGCGACCCGGCCGCGCGGCTATATCGGCTGGGGCAAGTCGCACCAGCTCGGCACCGGGCTGGGCCTCGCTATCGGCGCCAAGGTCGCCGCACCCGGGAAATTCTGCGTCAACTTCATGGGCGATGCGGCGTTCGGGATGACCGGCCTCGATTTCGAGACCGCGGCACGCTGCGGCATCCCGATCCTGACGATCGTCTTGAACAATTCGACGATGGCGATCGAGACTCATGCTATGGCGCTGTCGCACG
>DATEQL010000083.1:0-2511 GCA_035272665.1 Allostellaceae bacterium | reverse complement strand
CTGGAAAAACTGTCGCCTGAGGCCGTGAAGGAGTCGAATTTGGCCGGCGAGCCGATCGTCGCCAAGCTCGCCCGCGCTCCGGGGAATGATGCTCCGATCGGCGGCCTGAAGGTGGTGGCTGCCAATGGCTGGTTTGCCGCCCGGCCGTCGGGCACCGAAGCCGTCTACAAGATCTACGCGGAGAGCTTCAAGAGCGAGGCTCATCTCGACGCCATCGTCAGCGAAGCTCAAGCGATGGTCGACAAGGCGCTGCAATCGTAAGCGGGCAGGCGGGCAGGCGGGACGAACGAAATGAGCGAGCACGGCCGGTGAACTTTCCTCCGTTCCCGCGCGAATACCGCGCCTCCGGCGTGCTGTTGCACGTCGCGTCGCTGCCCTCGCGTTATGGTATCGGCGATCTCGGGCCGGCTGCGCTGGCGTGGGTCGACCGCCTCCGCGAGGCGGGGCAAAGCTGGTGGGCTGGGTCCGACAGGATACGGCAACTCCCCCTACCAATCCCTCTCGTCCTTCGCTGGCAACGAGCTCCTGATCAGCCCGGACGGCCTGATCGAGGACGGGCTATTGCGGGCGAGCGATTGCGAGGGGCGCGCATTTTCATCAACCGCCATCGATTACGACACGGTCATTCCGTTCAAGCAACGGCTGCTCGAAACGGCGTGGATCGATTTCAAGGCCGGCGCTCGCCCGGATCTCCGGCTCGCTTTTGATCAATTCCGCCTTGACCAGAGGCACTGGCTCGAGGACTACGCCCTGTTTCGCGCGCTGAAGGTCAGGTACAAGGGTGCCTGTTACCTCGCGTGGCCGGCAGAGCTGGTCCAGCGTAACCTGGCAGACTTAGCCCTCGCCCGAGGGGAGCTCGCGGATCAGATCGAGCAGGTGTGTCTGGCGCAATTCCTGTTGTTCCGCCAAGGGGGGCGCTTGCGGGAGCACGCCGCTGCCAAAGGCGTGCGCCTGATCGGCGACCTGCCGTTTTTCGTTTCTTCTGATTCCAGCGATGTGTGGGCCAACCCCGATCTGTTCCTGCTGGACGAAAAGCACCGGCCTCGCGTTATCGCCGGCGTCCCGCCCGACTATTTCAGTATCCAGGGGCAGCTCTGGGGCAACCCCATCTATGACTGGGACGCTGTTAGTCGGACCGGCTACCGGTGGTGCATAGACCGTTTGCGGGCGCTGCTGGCGCATGTGGATATAATCCGCCTGGATCATTTCCGCGCGTTTGCCGCCGCCTGGCACATACCGGCCGGCGCACCGACGGCACAAACTGGCCAATGGGTGCCAGGCCCAGGCGCTGACTTCTTCAGCAGGGCCGAGAAGGAGTTGGGCGCCCTACCATTCATCGCCGAGGATCTGGGGCTGATCACGCCCGATGTCGGCACGCTCCGTGATCGGTTCGGCCTGCCCGGCATGCGGGTGCTTCAGTTCGCCTTTGACGGCAAGCCTGATAACTCTCATTTGCCGCGGAACTACACCCCAAACACGGTTGTCTACACCGGGACCCACGACAATCCGACGACGCGCGGCTGGTTCGAAGACCTGCCGGATCAGCAAAGGCGAAACCTGTGGAATTACCTGAAGCGACCGGCTGGTGAGGGGAGTGAGGTCGCCTCGGCGCTGATCAATTTGGCCTAGTCTTCGGTGGCGGCGTTGGCGATGGCGCCGCTGCAGGATATTCTCAACCTGGGACGCGACGCCCGGATGAACCTCCCCGGCCGTGCCGAGGGTAATTGGCGGTGGCGGTGCACCGAAGACATGCTGACGCCGTCGGCCTTCCAATGGCTCCACGATTTGACGAGAAGCTCAAACCGGGCTCTTCTCGAACCTCAGACTTTGCCAAAAAGGTAGGTCGCGCCGTGACTTCGAACTCGACCGTCTTTCTGGTCGATGTCGACAACACATTGCTCGACAACGACCATATCCAGGCCGATCTCAAGCGGTATCTCGAACGCGAGTTCGGGGCGGTCTGCCGCGACCGCTACTGGGTGATCCTCGAGCAGCTGTTCACCGGCCTCGGCTATCGCGACTACCTCGGCGCCCTACAGCGCTATCGGGTTGAGCATCCGAAGGACATCCACCTGCTGTCGATGTCATCTTATCTGGTGGACTACCGCTTCGCCAATCGGCTCTATCCGGGAGCGCTGGATGTCCTCGATCGGCTGCGTGGCTGGGGGCAGACGGTCATCCTGTCCGACGGCGACGTCGTCTTCCAACCGCGCAAGGTCGAACGCTCCGGCATTTTCGAGGCGGTCGAGGGTCACGTGCTGATCTACATCCACAAAGAGGAGGAGCTCGACGACGTCGAGCAGCGCTACCCGGCAGCCGGTTACGTCCTGGTCGACGACAAGCCGCGGATTCTCGCCGCGGTCAAAAAGGTTACTGCTTACCCACCATCCTCAGTGTGTATGGCATTGGCACGGTGCGGACGCCGGCCCAGGTCAGGCGGGGGATCATGGCGGCGAGGTCGTACCTTCGATTGAAGCGATATTGGTATTCCGCCAGGTAGCGCGGCACGTG
>DATEQL010000082.1:0-14622 GCA_035272665.1 Allostellaceae bacterium | reverse complement strand
GCATCGCCCTCTTCGCTCAATCCCGGATCCTGGCCCGCCGTTTCCAGGTAGAGGGGCACCTTGCCGGGTACGGCGAAGGCGACGACGGCAAGACCTGAGGCGCCCGATGCTCCCGCCAGATCCATCTGCTCGTCCAGCGGCAATTCGACGCGTCGCACGCAGTCGGGCGCGAGCACATCGAAAATTGGGTTCGCGGCGATTATCGTCAAAACTCTCGAAGGGGCGTAGATATTGAAACGGTGCCGCTCACGCAGATGAAGCAGGCCCGCAATGGCATCGACATCGCCGCCGGTGGTCACGACCCCGGAGATCGGTGACGACCGGAACCCCTCCCGGGGGTGCAATTGCGGCGTCGCCTCGATCTGCAGGCGCAGATCGGGCGGCGCATTCAAAATGAACCAGTCTTTTTTGTTCGCCGATACCGCAACCGACGCCTGCGATCGGGCTCGGGCAGTGGTGTCAGCGCGCCGCGCCCGTCGGCAAGCCGGCGCGTTCGAATTCCACTGTGGAAAGCCGCCGCCGGCGGCAGAGCCGAGGACAACCGCATGAACCATCGGATTGCCCGCCGGACCTGCCGGCGTCGGCCGGTCGGAAGCTTAGTTGACCTCGGCGCAGGCGTAGGCGTTGATCTCTAGCCCGACGGCGATCTCGATGATGACGGGTGTCTTCCACTTCATGGCGGTTCCCTCGGTGACGTGATAACGGCGATGAGATTAAGATCGCGGGTCGGACCTGTCAACGCGCAGCCCCGATCGATCGAACTGAGGGGGGAATGATTGGTGATGATAGCGGGCTGCCCTGCCGTCAGCATGCCATCCGCGAGCGTCGCGGGGTTGCTGGTCGCATTGGCGATCCTCGGGGCGTGGAGCAGTCCCGGCACGGTGGCGCAGACCCAGCCAAGCTTCGCCGTGCTCGTATTCTCGAAGACGACCGGTTTTCGCCATGACTCGATCCCACAGGGGATCGCCGCCATCGAGGCGCTGGGCACCGACCACAGTTTCTCCGTCGATAGCACGGAAGACGCGACCCGCTTCACCGATGCAGAGCTCGCGCGATACAAGGTCGTCGTGTTCTTGAGCACGACCGGAGATATCCTCGACGACGGCCAGAAGGCTGCCTTTGAACGCTACATCCGGTTGGGCGGCGGGTTTGCCGGCATCCATTCGGCGAGCGACACCGAGTATCAGTGGGCTTGGTACGGGCGGCTCGTCGGCGCCTATTTCGCGAGCCACCCCGAGATCCAGCCCGCGACCGTCCGCATCGAGGACCTTGGTCATGCCTCGACGGAGGGCTTGCCTCAGATATGGGAGCGCACCGACGAATGGTACAATTTCCGCAACAACCCACGCGGCACCGTTCACGTCCTGGCGACGCTCGACGAGGCAACTTATTCGGGCGGGAAGATGGGCGCCGACCATCCGATCGCGTGGTGTCAGGTGATTGACGGCGGCCGCAGCTGGTACACCGCCATGGGCCACACGACGGAGAGCTATGCCGAGCCCTTATATCGGCTTCATCTCCTGGGCGGCATCGAAAGCGCTGCAGGGGTCGCCGGCGGCTGTCCTCGCTAGCGCGCGTTTCTCTCACCGGCCCTCGGGCGGCAAGTCCATTCGCCGATCGAGAGCCACCGCAGCGTTCGCATGCGGCATCCGCGCGAGGATCCGAATCACCCTGGGTATCGACCACTCAAATTGCTTGGAATACAACGAAAATCTCGTTTTCGCCCTAACATAGGCTGCTTGACGTTCCAAAATGCATAACTATTGCAACAGATTAGAGTACAAATTCGTTACTCCACGGATCAACGGAATTTGTCACGGGATCAACGAATTGGCGCCCTCTTAACAACCGAATTTCAACGAAATTTCGCCGCTGGAAAAAACCGGAAATCCGGCCAGCCGAGGGCTAGCCGGATGCTCTCACATTCAGGCTTGGCGAGCCGCCGAAGATCAGCTGTGTCGCGACATCGGGGATGCGCTCGCGCCAGGCGCGGTTGTCATAGGCGGTGATCGGCACGCCGAGCGCGCGGGCCCACGCCCGGAATTGGGGACGGGTTACAGGTGGCTTGCGCCGGCTGCGGGCGAGGAATGAGCCAAAGTTGGCTTCCATGCCCCAATATCCGGCCGCTTTCGGGCGCAAATTGCGGCACCTCGCGCGAGTGTCGGCGGCCGCTTCGGGGGCGCCGATCTTATCCCAGATGTCGGCGTAGAGATAGTCGACCGGCTCGGCAGACCGCCAGATAAGGGCGTCGGCCCGGGCGATCGTGAAACGGTCAGGAGAAGGCCATTCGGGTCCCCGGATTGCGTCGAACAGGGTGATAACCTCGGGGTCGTGTTCGAGCACCGTGACCCGCCGCACGGGCGGGCGTAACACCGCATTGTAAAGCGCCAGCCCCATGCCCAGCCCGGCGATCACCACATGGCCCCGCATATGCGGAATATGCGGGGCGAGGCTCTCGATCTCGACCGGGCTCAACGACATCCAGACGCGATCGTCCCTGGTCAGCAGGTAGTTCTCGGCGGCGGTTTGCAGCCCGCGGAAATAGCCGCGCAGCACCGGCTGGAACTGATGCTTGAGTTCCCACGCGCCGACGCGGCCAGCTTGGTATGCCGGCACGCGTATCTCAGGCCATGGTAAAGTCCAGCCGTCGATAATCTCGGCGCCGAGGCTCACAGCGCCCGCTTCGGCGGAAGCGCCGGCGGCGGAATGTCCTCGAACTCAATTGCCGGCGTGTGCTGGATGAATGCGGTCGGATCGCCGGGGCTGTCGGGCTCGTCCTGGCGCGGGGGCGCGCCGGCTAGCCGCCGGTCCTGGTCCGGCGGGACCTCCGGGACGTCGAGATCGCGCGCAGTGCCGGCCTGATCTTTCCCCTGCTCGATGCGCTCTTTGGCGTGTCCGATCCGGTCCGCGAGGTCGCGGCTGTAGGGCACGCGGAAGGCGCGCGGCGTGCCGGCCGGCACATTGTTCTCGTCGAGCGCCTCGACCCAAAGATAAATCGAGCCCGGCGAGCCGTTCAGCTTGTCGGGCTCGACCACGGTCCCCCAATCGAGCTGAAAGCGCTCGGGCACGCGTGCTTCGCTCGGCCAGCCGACGAGGCCAGCGATCGAGGCGTACGAGACGCCGAAAAAGACGGTGGTGACCGTGATCGCCGCCGCCTTTACACCCCAATGCCAGTGCGAAGTGAGATTGAGGCTCAACAGCAAGACGGCGACGACGACGTAGGATAAGCTAACCCCGATCAGCGGCACCGTCATGGTTTACTGGCGCAAAGCGGCGCCGGTCAGCGGGATGTTCGTACGGACTTTTCGGGTCTCCCGGATCAGCGATTTCGGACGCGTATTGATGTCGGTGACCTTGCCGGTCTCGTCGATCGTGAAGCGGACCGCGGTCTTCTCGTCGCCGGTGTGGTCGAGGAAGAGCCGGTCGTAGAACACGACCTCGACCTTGGGGTTGAGCTTCTCCACCTTGACATTGACCGGCACCGGGTCGGGCGTCGTCGCGAGATAATGGTTGATGTTGACGACATACTCGCCCGCGATCAGGCCTCGCATCGTCACGACTTCCTCGCGGATCGGATTGCGGATCGTCTTGCCATTGACGACGATGGTGTTCTTGTAGTCGCCGCGGTCGTCGCGGTCGAGGTTCATCAGTCCGGCCTCCATCACGTGATACCAGACGATGTTGCCCTGCGGGTCCTCGACATAAGTGTCGATGTCGTCGGGGTGGTTGTCGGGCCAGCTCACCGTCACCAGCATCTCGGCCTTGCTGGTTATATTGCCCTGTTGCGCCTCGAGGTTCATCGCGAGGTAAGCGAGGAAGAACAGAAAGGCGACGACCTGCAAGCCCTTGAACAGCATAACCGTGAAGGGTTCGAACGGCTCTTCGCGATCCCAGTTGCTAAACCCCTCCATGAGCCTCGCGCTCGAGCGTCGAAACGACAAACACTTCGGTCAGATCGGTCGTGACATCGAACAGATAGGCCGAAGCATTGTCGAGAATGTAGTACTGCCCCTTCACCAGGATCGACCCGACGAGACCGGCCAGGGTTGTGTACATCGCGACCGCCATGCCGCCGCTCATGACTTTCATCGACGATTTCATCGACGCGGCGTCAAAATTGTCGAGCGTGGCGAGCGGGAACAGCATCAGGATGAACCCGACGATCGTGCCGAGCAAGCCGAGCTTGAGCAGCGCATCGCCGGCGAAGGCACCAAACTGCATCGGCGACCTCAGCTTGTCGGCCAGCCCGCGCAGCAGCAAGGTCTGGTCGATCCGCCGCTCGCGCCCCTGCTTCTCGGCCTTGACCACGAGGTTGCGGATGTAGTCGGTGACGCGTCCCGCCGGCAGCGCCGCGCCATCGTCGGTGACAACCCGACTTCCCTCCGTTCGGTAAGCGCCGACCCCGTTCATGACGCGGTCGCGCACCCGGTGGGCCGTGTTGATCTCGCGGGAAACGGCGAGGACGCAGGCGAGGCAATGGCCCGAGATCGCCACATAGAGAACGCAGATGAACACCGAGATATCGCTCCGGTCCTGCGCCATCATCAGCTGGAAGAGGCCATAACGCCATGCGATCGCGAAGCCGAACAGCGTCACCCCAGTGAAGATCATCCAGCGCAGCAACGGAAAATAATCGCGGCTGGCGAGCTCGCTGCTGAACAGGCGGAAGGTCATGCTGTCGGTGCTCACCGGTCTTGCGGGTGGCCGGCCAGCATTTCGCGATAATCGGCAGGCGCCGTGAACGGTCCCCGCCAGACCCCGATGCCTTTGGCTTTGGCCTCCGCCTCGGCAGCGACGTACTCGGTTGTTTCCTTCGAGAGCGCCACTGCCATACCGGCCTCGACCAGTGCCCGGTTAATGTCGACCTCGCCAGCCTTGCAGACCGCGAATACGCGGCCGAATTGATCGATCCGGCGCGTTTCGCAAGCGATCTGCTGATCGCCGACGAGGTTGAGAAGTGTCTTTGCCGAGGCCGTCGCGCAGTCCCACGTCTTATTTCCGGCATAGCACGGCTGACCCCGGACCGGGGCATCGACCCCGTAAAGGAGGATGCGTTTGCCATCGAGGCTCAGCATCGCCGGACCGGTCACCTCAGCCGCACCGCGATAGAGCGGTAGATCGTCGGCAACGGCAGCCAATAGCGGTGCCACCAGCGCGAGGCCAGCCGCCATGGCGAGAGCTTTGCCCATCATGGCGAAGGATGATAGTTGAAAGGTCGTCGTCGAGGAACCGGGTCGCAGGAGGGAGGGGAACCATGAACAAACTGGCGAAAACGGCGGTGGCATGCGGTTTTGGGGCGCTGCTCGCGCTACCCGCGTCGGCGCTCGAGATGCGGCCGATCCAGACCCTCGATATTGCGCGCAAGATCGTGGAGGCATGCATCGCCAAAGCACAGCAGCAAGGCTGGAAGATGCATGTCGCGGTGCTTGATATCGGCGGCAACCTGAAGGCGTTTGCGCGCATGGACGACGCCCAACTCATCTCCGAGGAAGTGGCAATGCGCAAAGCCTATACCGCGGCGGCGTTGCCGCGCTCGACCCGCGAGACAGCCGAACTCGCCTACAGCAACCCCGATCGCCGGCCGGGTCGGATCGCCTTTCTGCCGCGGGTTGCGGTGATCCAGGGCGGATTGCCGATCATGACAGCGGGTGGCGTGCACATCGGCGGCGTCGGGGTCAGCGGCTCGACCGCGCAGAACGACGAGGCCTGCGCCCAGGCCGGCCTCGATGCCGTCAAGGACGCCTTCAAGTGAGGCGATGACGCCGCGTTTTCTGGTCCTCGCGCTTCTGCTGGCCTCGGCCACACCCGGTCGCGCGGCCGATCCGGGTGAGCTTTTGGCCGGTCACAGCAAGGATTGCCCCGGCTGCGTCCTTGCCGGTGCCAAACTCAAACGCTTCGACCTGTCTGAGGCCGATCTCGCCGGCGCCAACCTCGCCGGTGCAATCCTACATCGCGCCCAACTCGCCGGTGCGAATCTCAGCGGCGCCAATCTAACCGGCGCCAATCTCAACAAGACCGATTTGAAACGCGCCAACCTCGCCGGCGCGCGGCTCGGCGAGGCAATGCTCTACGAGGCCGACTTGAGCGAGGCCGATTTGACCCGGGCCGATCTCGCCGGGGCGATGGTGGGGTCGAGCCATCTCACCTTCGCCAAGCTCGACGGTGCCAACATTGCCGACGCCGACCTCGCCGATGCCCAAATGCACGGCGCCAAGTTGAAGGGCGCCGATTTGTCGCGCTCGGATCTCGGCCAGACGACCTTGCGCCGCGCCGAGCTCGAGGGGGCTCATCTCGAGGCGGCCAGCCTGCTGCGCGCCGATCTCAGGGGTGCCGATCTCAAAGGCGCGGATCTGCGAAACGCAGACCTGATGCACGCCGATCTGACCGGCGCCGATTTGTCCGGCGCCGACCTCAAAGGCGCCCGCCTGCTCCTGGCAAAGCTGGCAGACGCAAAGCTCGATGGCGCAGATCTCGCGGGCACGATCATGCCGGACGGCACAACTCACGAATAGCAGGTGCCTACTCGGCCGGGACGTCGGGCCGCAACAGCTCGAGACGCGTCGAGCTTTCGAACTGGCCGACCGTCAGCTTGCCGGAGCCGCTGAACTCGGCCTGACCGGGCCTGCGCAGAAACTTTGTCTCGAGCGCGGCGCGCATATCGCCCTTAACCAGCTTCGTGCAGCGGCTATTGATGTAAAGGTTCCCGACCGGGCGCTCGCCCGATGCGGGAGGGGTGCCCGTGCAGTCCCACCCCTCGCTGCCGTAACGCGCCTTGAAAAAGTTGGTCAACGTGTAGGCCTGCTTACGGTCCTGCGGGCTTGCCTGCGGGTCGGTGACGATGCGCAAACCGGCAAGCGTCCCGCCAGCGTCGAACAGCCCCGATACGATCACCGAAAAATCCAGCACTTTGGTGCCGGCGTATTGAGCAAGCAGCGTCCGGGCGCGGTGCGCCCTCGCCCAATATTCGAGCTCGTCGTCATAACGAAAATAAACCTCGCGCAGGCCGTTCGGCTCGGGCGTGCACTTGCCGTAATCGGACCAGCCCGAGAGCGGCCGCTGCGGCGGGCCACCATTGCTGCCGCAGGCGTAGTCGATAAAGTCGTTGTTCGGCAGCGCTGCCGCCGGCGTTCTGAGCTTCAGGCTCCATACATCGGCACGCCGGGGTGCATCCTCTGCGTGCGCGGTGCCCGCGCCGAGGACGATGGCAGCAGCAACGGCGATGAGCGCGCGCACGCAATTGTCCGAAAGGGCAGAGGTGGGCCCGTTTCCGAGCCCGCCTGGCACTTTGCCGTCAGTCCAACGCGAAGACGAATAGCGACGAGCCGCCCTCGAGGTTTTCGAGCTCGGGTGCAGCCTTGAGCAGACCGACGTTCCAGGCGTTGCCGCCACCGACATGAACGGCGACGTACTGCTTGCCGTCGACCGAGTAGCTGACCGGCGGCGCGGTGATCGCCGTGCCGACGTTGAAACTCCACAGCGGCTTCAGCTCCTGGTCGTCGAAGGCGGTGAAGGTGCCGTCGATTGTGCCGGTAAAGACGAGGCCGCCGGCGGTCGCCAGTACGCCGGCATAATTGGGATAGTCGAGCTGGGTCGCCGCTTTGACCTTGCCGGTTGTCATATCGATCGCGGCGACTTGGCCACCCATCCGTTTTCCGCGCGCCCCGATCCCGCCATTCCAGAATGGGCCGCCCATGCGGGTCTCGTCGACCTTGAGCTGGGCGCAGCCGTCGATGCCAGCACCGTAGGCCAGGTGCTTTGACGGGTTGTAGGCGGTCGGGAAGAAGTTCACCCCGCCCTGCATATCCGGGCAGATATCAAACTCGTCAGTCGCGCGGCTGCTGACGGCCGCATATTGCTGTAGCTTCTTGGAAGGATCATATTCGACCGGCTTGCCGGTCTTCGGATCAATACCTTTGGTCCAGTTCAAATTCTTGACGTATTGCGCGGCGCTGATGAACGAGCCGTTGGTGCGGTCGAGCGTGTAATAGAAGCCGTTGCGGGCAAAGTGACCGAGCACTTTACGCGGCTCGCCATTGATGGTGACGTCGTACAGCATGTGGGAGCCGACCTCATCATAGTCGTATTTGTCGTTCGGCGTGTACTGGAAATACCAGACGATCTTGCCGGTGTCGGCGTCGATGGCGAGCGTCGAGTTTGTATAGAGGTTGTCACCCGGCCGGTACTCGGCATCGAACATCGGTGTCGGCTGGCCGGTACCCCAATACATCAGGTTGGTCGCTGGATCATAGGCACCGACATACCAGAAGGCGCCGCCGCCGGTCTTCCAGGCGTCGTGGTCGTCTGCCCAGGTCTCGTGGCCGGGCTCGCCCGGCCCCGGGACCGAATAAGTGCGCCACAGGACCTTCCCGGTCTTCGCGTCGATCGCCATCAGCCAACAGCGCCCGCCGATATCGGCGCCGGATCCGGGGACGATGATCATGTCCTTGACGATCAGCGGTGCGCTGGTGAAGAGATCGGTGGGAGCAATCTTGTAGTCCTTGTCCCATAGGACCTTGCCTGTCTCCTTGTCCATGGCGATCACTCGGCCATCGGTGGTCAGCACGATGACTTGGTTGCCGTACAGCGCGACCCCACGGTTCGACGGTGCCCACACGGTCGATTTGTCGACGCCGGGGTCCATCTTCCAAACGATGCGGCCCTTCTTGCCATCGCGCACGTCGATCTTGTAAACGTCGTTCCAGCCGTCGGTCGCGTACAGCATGCCGTCTTCGACCAGCGGGGTATCTTGCTCTCGGCCGTGCGGCTTGTCGCCGCCCGATTCGGCGCCGCCGAGTTGCACAACGAACGCGACATGCAGGTTCTTGATGTTCGACTGGTTGATCTGATCGAGCGGTGAATACCGCTTGGCGTCATAGGTCTTGTGGTTGGTCAACCAATTGCCGGGCTCACTCTCGGCATTCTTCAGACGTTCGAAAGTCACATCCGCAGCGCTCAGTGGCGACGACAACAAAGCTGCAATAACTCCGCCGGCAGCGGCCCCAATGAGACTACGGGTCGAGCGCTTCACGGTTATGTGTTCGAAAAGGCTAGGCATTGTCTCTCCCTCACTCAATGGATGCGCTACTGTTTCCTGCCGGCTGCCATCTCCTTGCAACGCAGGCTTCCTTGGCCGAAATATTCCTCGCAATCGGCGACCGTCGGTGGACCCTTGCCGACCACCTTGGCCTCGAGATAAGCGACGATCGCTCCGATCTCGCGCTTCTGCAGCCCAGCGGTCGGCGGCGGCGGCTTTTTGTCACCGACATCCTCGGCGGTCATGCCATAGCACTCCTCGCCCTTGGTCCAGGCAAATTTGTCGAAATGCGGCATCGCGGTGCCGCCGGGGACACCGCAACGGATCACCTCGACCAGCTGGTCGTGGTCGAGCTTGGTCTCGCGCAGATTGGCGGCCTTGCCCGGCGATTGCGGGTCGCCGGCGCCGTCGCCCGACCAACCATGGCAGAACCCGCAGGTTGCCTTATCCTGGTAGAGCCGCTTGCCGAGGGCAATATCGCTGGAGGTCTGCGCCGCCACCGGTAGGGCGATCGCCAATGCCGCTCCGAAAGCGAGCCGAAACAAAGCGGCCGAATTGACCATTTGCGGGGCTAATCTTTGATCAGCGCCTTGTAAACCGTAAGGTCGATTACTGCAGTCTTCCAGTCGTTGTCTTTGACCAAGGTGACGGTGGCCATCGAGTGGCCGTCTTTCATCTCGGACCACACGCTGACCGCGCGATAACCCGGATTGTCGTGCTTGGCTTCTTTGACGGCCTCACTCAGCTCGCGAGTCGCGCGAAACAAGCCATCATTCTGTTTCTTTGCGTCCGCCAAATCATCGCCGCCGGTGATCGGATCGGCCTTGGCGATCTCGCCAGACGTCTGGTCGACGATCACTTCGACATATTTGGAGCCGTCCTTTATCGTGTAGACGGACAGCTGCGGCTTGCCGTTCTCGATTTCGAACTTGGCGGAAACCGGCTTACCGTTCTTTTTGCTTGTCAGCAGGCCTTGCTCGAGCGTGACCTTCGCGCCAGCGACGACCGGAGCGAGCTCGGCTTTCTCCTTGTCGCTCATCGCGGCGATTGCGGGGATGGTCCACCAGGCAACGGTGAGGACCCACAACAAGGCCGCCGGGATCTTGGGCATCAGACCTCCCTTTGATTTTCTGATGTTCTGATCCGCGCCGGATCAGAGGCTAGTTCCCCGATCCGGCGCCAGTGCGCAGATAACTTATCTGACCTCGGCGCAGGCGTAAGCGTTGATCTCCAGCCCTACCGCGATCTCTATGATGACCGGCGTTTTCCACTTCATAGCGATCTCCGTCGATCAGGTTCTGAACTATTGCACGCTAAGTCCGTCCAAGAGAGCTGTCAACTCCGGGGCCCCTCAGCAAGGCGCGGAAAGTCCGGCATCGCGATCGACAAGGCCGCTCCGGATAGCGATCCGGATCAGATCGGCGGTGCTCGCCGCACCGAGGCGGGCCTTGATCCGAGTGCAACTGTTCGCCGCCGTCTTGTAGCCGATGCCCACCGTGTCGGCGATTTGCGACAAGGTTCGGCCTTGGGCCAGCTGACGCAGGATCTCGAGATCGCGGGAGGACAGATCTTTGAGCGGATCGGGAGACGCTCGGATGCCCGCGAATATCAGTCCCTCGGCGATCTCACGTTCTATGTAGGTTTGACCTCGAGCGACCCGTCCGATCGCTTCGAGAAGCTCCTCCGGCGGGGCGTTCTTGGTCACATACCCCGCCGCCCCCGCTCGCAACGCGCGTGTCACGTGGGTCTCGTCATCGTGCATGCTTAGAATCAGGACATGCGCGTCGGGATCGACGGCCTTGAGGCGGGCGAGCACCTCCAGACCGCCGATGCCGGACAGATTTAGATCCAGAATAACCAACGTGGGCTGTTGCTCCCTAAAAAGACTCAGCGCCTCCCGGCCGCCGGCCGCCTCGCGAACTTCAATTTCCGGTTCTGCGGCCAATAATCGCTTGAGACCGGCCCGAACGATCGGGTGATCGTCGACAATCAGTATTTTCATAGCTCCTCCCGCACCGAGACGCAGGCAGGCTGTTGCTCCGAGGCGCACGGGAGCACTGCCGCCACGGCACACCCTTGGGCGGGCTTGTTCGAAAAGCTCAAGCTGCCGCCGATCGCCTTAACGCGCTCGCCGATCCCGACCAGCCCATAGCCGGGTCTCCTCGACTCAGGCATCCCGCTGCCGTCGTCGGCAACCTCTACCCGGACATCTGCGTCTTCACGATCAACCGACACGGTGATCAGTGTTGGTCCGGCATGTCGCACGGCATTGCTGAGGCACTCCTGAACAATTCGGCAAATCGTCAAGCCCACGAGCTCGCCGAGACCCTCGCATTCCGTAGAAATAGCCAGCTGATACCGGATTTCGGGACGCCGTTGCCGCCAGAAACCGATCATGTTCTCTATCGCCTCACGCAAACCGAATTCGTCGAGCCTGATCGGGCGCAACCGCCCGAGCATACTCCGCACCTGTCGCTGCATAGGGCGAACCGCGTCGGCGATCGACTGAACACGATCTCGCGCTTCGTCCGCGCGCCCGTCATCCAACAGGCGCGAAGCGGACGCGGCGTCGATGTTGATGGCAAACAGAAAGGGGCTCACTTCGTCATGCAGATCCCGGGCGAGTTCGCTTCGTTCCTGTTCCTGCAAGGTCAGTAGCTGCTCGTTTAAGCGACGATTCTCTGCATCCGCGTCGGCCAGCCGCGCCGCCATCCGATTGAAGCTGTCTCGCAGACGAGCCAGCTCCGGCGCAAGCCTGCCGGCGATCCGCGTCCGAAAGCGGCCGTCGCCGACCTGCTCAAGGGCAACGGCCAGAGCTGCCAGGGGCCGTAATGCCCGGCCGATGAACACGTAGATCAGCAAGATCGTCAGGCTGCTGAATACCGCTGGGGTGACTAGGCTATCGGTGAACTCGTTCCAAACTTCGAGGATCTCGTTGTGCGGGTCGGTCTCGAGCGCGATCGTGCCGTAGTCGCGCCCGCCGCCGACAATCAGAACGCGATCAGTGATGGACCCGACCCCGATGAGACGGATGAACCATCCGGGCAGCGGGCCGAACGGTGGTCTTTCGACAATCGGCGCCGCGACCGCCTCCCCCTCTCCGATAAGCCGAACGCGAAGGTGGCGGTTGCCCTCGAAGGAGGCGACCAAGTCATCCAAATCGTGTGACGGGTCGCGAGAATTCTGCAGCCGTTCGATCGCGTTCTCGATCGTTTGCCGACCGACCACCAAGGCAGAACGCATCTCGGTTCGCACCGAACGCGACGCATTAATCCACGCAGTCGCCCCACCCAGCGCTAGACTTACCACGAGGGCAACGCAGACCATTCCGATAAGGCGAAACCGTAGCGACATCGGGCTCTCCGTCCCATTCGATGTCCAGCGTGCGCAAAATGCCACGGCGCGACATCGCTGCATACCGCGTTCGCGAGGAAGTTCTTCCTTGCGAACGGGAAAATTGCCCGGTAGGTCGAGGATGAGATGAACCCGGTTCGTAAGAAAGCCGGGGCCCGATCGGTAAGGGTCAGATGAGTTGAAAGTGGCGCACCGCCAACGCCGGATAGCGTGGTGGCACTGAGGGTCCCGTCTTGCGCGCAAGGCGCAATGTCAGAATGGTTCGGCTCCCTCGTTGTCGGCAAACCGGCCGCAAATCGAAGTGGATGCGCCAGGTGCCGTCTGCCGTCGTCTGCAGGTTGTGTTCAAGGACGAGATCGTTGGCTTCTAAAACGAGTTTGCTGACGAACTGCGTGACACAGATCTCCGCTTTCAGCGCATTGGGCAGCCGGGGCCAACTCCTCCAGCCCGACCCCGCGGGTGTCATCTCGGGCGGGCGCCAATTGCCGGCAAGATAGACCCTGCTGCCGCGCCTCTCAAAGGGTTACTGAGATCTCGGACGACATGCCGATAAATCGCCCCCGCCTGGGCTCTAGGATCGCTGAGCAAAGCAATTGCTCTGATGCGGCTTATCAGAGCGGATGTCGCTCACCGCCGCTGCTGTCACGCGAGGTCATGACCCTTGATGGACGGTGCATCCCGGGCGTCAAGCAGGCTTTTCACGGCTTCGAATACCTTCATGTCCTCCGTGCACAAATAGCTCAAGCGCTCGCTCAGCCGCGGGATGACGTCCTCGCGGCCAAGGATCGGCAGGGACTGGTTTATTCGCGAGCCCGTCGTAATACCCCAGCGCCCTTCAAGCCATCGATCATATCGGCAGGTATCGGTGATCTCGACGTTGTTAATGACAATGTTGTTAATCGCCGATTCGCTGGTGCCGTCGCCGAGGTAGTGGCAGATCGGATTTACGTGGGCGATGCGGTCGTCGTGAAGCGCAGCGAGCGCAACCGCCTTGACAAAACCACTTGGACATCCCGCCGGAATGGTCTCCATGCCGAGCTGATCCAGCCATTCCGGCGTATCGGGATAGCTTCCCGACGGGTCGGCCATCAGCCTGGTTACGACATAATTGGCCATGGAGATCGCCGACATCACTGGGTCACGCACCACCGTGAAAATCTCGTCTCCAAAGCAAACGCCGATCTCTTGTACCACGTAGTTGAGGCTGAAATGACCATTAGGAAATCATAAAACTCGACGATCGATGCGAAACCAGCGAGTATTTCCATAAGTTCGTGCTTCGATGTCCAGCTCGGGACCTGTATCATCTGATTGATGCATGGATATATTGGCGCCATCTTGGCGAAGAAATGCGAACCCGCTGATTTCGGAATGTGAATGTGGATCAGGCGTCGCTTCTCCGGGAAGCTGCTGAGGAGCAGGCGGATAACCCGGCTTTGGAACTCGTCGGACCACAACATCTCGCAGAAATGTTGACTTGGATCGTAGCCTCCATCGTCCCATCGGACTAAGTTCCGACTTTCCGGCAACCGTTGCAGTATACTGAAGTACATTTGGGAGGATTCGACATCCGTGAAATTAATTCGCTTGGCTAAACCCGGCACACCGGTCTCTTTATCATAAAGCAAAAACAGTCGAAATAATTCTCGGGAGGTCCTCGGGGCTGGGACGTGCATTTCGCGAAAGTACGCCCCACCGCGATTCACGGACTGGGTGAGCGACGATGACATATTTTAGGCCACGCCGAATAGCTCGCCACGGCAAAGGGCGAGGGGGTCTTCTCGGAATTTGAGTCAAAGATTGGTGTGAAACGCAACCGCCTCGTGCGCCGCACCGCCGGCGCGATATCGCCTAGCTGGTCAGCACTTGACGCCAATAGCGGCCACTGCGCCGGTCGGCTAAGCTCGGCGGACTCAGGGGTTTGTATCTTAGAAGGTGACGCGTATGCCGGCATAAGCAACGCGCCCGGGCGACGGGCTCAAAGTCCTCGGGTCGGTCAGATTGACACCCGGCGGCAGGTTGTCGAGCTGGGTAAAGGTGCCGAAAGTGTAGTAGGTTCGGTTGAATAGATTGTCGACATTGACGAAGGCGCTGGCCCATTGGTTGAGCTTGAGGGAAGTGTGCAGATTGACGACGCCATAGGCCGGGAGCTTGGGCTCCTGGTTGGATGCGTCGCCGACAAGAAACTGACTCCCGACGAATTTCGCATCGGCGCCGATCGTCCATTGCGGCGT
>DATEQL010000081.1:0-5411 GCA_035272665.1 Allostellaceae bacterium | reverse complement strand
GGCGTACCCGTCATCGCCGATCTCAATCTCGACGCCGCTGACGCCACTGCACGCGAGATCAAGGCAAAGGGATCCGATGCCTTTGCGGTCGCCATGAACGTGGCCGACGAGACGGCGGTCGAGAAGGGTGTCGCCGACACGATGGCGAAATATGGCCGGATCGATGTGCTGGTCAGCAATGCCGCCATTCAGATCGTCAAGCCGATCGTCGATTTACCGTTCGCCGATTGGAAGCGCCTGCTGGCGATCCATCTCGACGGCGCCTTTCTGACCACCAGGGCCTGCTTGAAGCACATGTACAAGGCCAAATCCGGCAGCATCGTCTATATGGGCTCGGTGCACTCAAAGGAGGCCTCGGTGCTGAAGGCGCCCTATGTCACCGCCAAACACGGGCTTTTGGGGCTGTGCCGGGTCGTCGCCAAGGAAGGGGCCCAGTACAATGTCCGCGCCAACGTCGTCTGCCCGGGCTTTGTGCGGACGCCGCTGGTCGACAAGCAGATCCCCGAGCAAGCCAAGGAACTCGGCATCAGCGAGGAGGACGTGATCAAGCACGTGATGCTGAAGGACACGGTGGACGGCGAGTTCACCACCACCGCGGATGTCGCCGAGGCGGTGCTGTTCTGCGCCGGCTTCAAGACCAACGCATTGACCGGTCAGTCGCTGGTCGTCAGCCATGGCTGGTTTATGGAGTAGGGGTCCGCGACCCCGTAGTTGCGCCGGGCAAACGCCTGCGGGTCAGAAATTAGAAGTCCTTGAACCGAGGGACCAGGCTTAGGCGATATTCAGGGCTCATCGATCCTCTCTCTGTTCGAGGCTGTCCCGAATAAAGCGCCAATGCTAGAGTTGGCTCGGTTCAGGGATCAGCGAACGGGTGGGCCGGATCGCATCGCGGGGACCTTATTAGCGCGCCGGTCTCTCCAACGCTGTAAGTTCGCGGGAGCAAGACTCATGACCGTCGCGACGGCTTCCTCAGGCGCTCGCCGATCGCTGCTGCGCCATGCGCCTTGCTTCGCCCTGGCTCTTGCCGCGATCGCTGTGGTGCTGCTGGCGCTCGGCCCGGGTTGGCGCGCGGGCTGGTGGCACTTCCGTTTCGCCTTTCTGACGTTGATGCCATGGGCCGCCTATTTCGGTATCGCCGCCCTGGTCGTCTCGGTCGTCACCCTACTCCTCGCGCGCTCACGGATCGAAGGGCGCGGCTTCGCCATTGCCATCGTCGCCTTTGCCGCCGGCGGGGTGATCGCCTATGTGCCCTGGCACTACGATCAGATCCGGCGGACCGTGCCGCCAATCCACGACGTCACGACAGACCCGGACAATCCGCCCGCGTTTGTAGCCGTGGTACAGCTCCGCGAAGCCGCAGGCGGCAATCCGGCGGCCTATGAGGGCGCCAAGATCGCCGAGCAGCAACGGCTGGCCTATCCCGATCTCGCCCCCTTGACCCTCGCCTTGCCGCCGGCGACAGCGTTCAATCGCGCGCTCGACACCGCCAGCGGATGGGCTGGACGGTCGTCTCCGCGGACGATGCGGCCGGCCGAATCGAGGCGAGCGACAGGAGCCGCTGGTTCGGCTTCACCGACGACATCGTGATCCGCATAACAGCGTCGGGCGCGGGCAGTCGTATCGACTTGCGCTCGTCTTCGCGGGTGGGGCGCAGCGATTTCGGCGTCACCGCTGCCCGTGTCGGCTCCTATCTCGCGGCCCTGCGCGCTGCGGCGGGCGCCTCGGGGTAGCTCTAGCACACTCGCCCTCCGGGACGGATGCCGCCGCCTTCGGCCGCCCTGGAATGGACAGGGACGACGTTCGCCGTTACGCTCGCAATCGAGAGATGGCGGCTCGGGCTTCCTGGCCGCGTCACATAGAGCCTGAGAACGGGGCGTCGGGGTGTCCGATTTCGAGGAAAGTCTGCTTGCCTTGGACGCCAAGCTCGATGAGGCTCAAAAGCTCGGGAAGGCGGTGGTGGCGGCAATCGGGCGGATCCGGGCTGCAGTCAGGGTCGGTCGGGTCGGCGATATTTCCAAAGGGCTTGGTATCGTCTCACAGCGGCTCCAAGAAGCCGGCGCCGTCGCCGGTCCGTTGGCAAGCGGTTGGAGCTTCGACACACCGGCTTACATGGCAGACGGCCGCTTTTCCGATGACCTGAAAAAAGCTGCCGCCGAAAAAGGCCTTGCGCTGTTCGAGAGGGACGGTCGCATTTATTGCTTCCCGTTGCTGTTGCGGGTGGATGCCAGGGAAAATGCCGTCAAGATCGGCAGGAAGCTGGAGCGCCGGATTCGACCCGGTGAACTCGCGGAGTTGCTGGCACACGCCCAAAAGCGCCCGCAGCGCTTTCGCGAGCCGCAATTTCTCGAGCTGCTGTATCGCGCCTGGCGCCGCCTGGTCGGGGCGGGTTGGCATGGAACGGGTAGCGGACCGGTCGCCGGTCTGGCCGATATCCACGAAATATTGACCCTGCTGCCCGGGACGGACTACCCGATCGAGGAGTTTGCTCGCGATGTCATTCTCCTCGACCGGAGGCCCGACCTCAGAACCCGCGACGGCTGCCGCTTCGAGTTTCCGGCCTCCACCCTAAGCCGGGGGCGGATGAGGCGCGTCGTCGCGTATGACGAGCAGGGCCAAGAGCGGGCCTATCTCGGCATCAGGTTCGTCAACGAGAGGTGAGATGGCCGTCGCCGCCCACGAGTGGCTCGAGCTGATCGAGCGCGAGTATCTCACCGACTTCATCACCGCCGGCGGCGGCGCGGTGAAGTTCGTGGTCGGTGATGCGCACCAGCTGATGGTTGTCGCGCGCGTATTGGACCTGCTGTCCGAGCGGCACGGCCTCGCCCACGTGACCATAGATGCAGCGACGACAAGGCTGCATATGATCCAAGACGTGTTCTTCGCCATCGCCCGCGCGCTCGATTGGAATAGCATGGCGCAGCACTTTGTCGAGGCGCTGTTCCGCAGAAAGGGCTACGAATGGCCGCGTCCGGGAGAAGCGACGCCGATTCAAGACGTTGCGGAACGCAATCGCGTCGACGTGACATTGCTGCGCCGGGATTTTCGCCAATGGCTCACCGCCGAAGTCATGCGGGACACCGAGATGACGCAGGATTTTCGAGTGGCGATGACGCAGCTCTGCCTGCAGCGGCTGGAACCCGAAGACCCGCAGCTGGGCATCACCACTCCGGTTCTCCAGTGGCTCTGCGGTGAATTGCATCGCATCGGGGCGCTCAAGCAGACCTTCATCACCGCAAGAATCGCCCGCCACAATGGCCGCCCCATGCTGCGCTCGCTATGCCGATGGCTGCGGCGGTGCGGCCGGCGGGGTCTCTGCGCTTCCCTCGACATCCGTCAGCTCGGCAAGACCGGGACTGCCTTGGGCGACGGCATCCGGTATAGCCCGGCGGCGGTGCTGGACGCCTTCGAGGTGCTGCGCCAAGTGATCGATGACAGCGAGCATTTCGCCGGACTCCTGTTGGTCGTGCTTGCCGATCAACCGCTGATCGGCGATGACACCAAACGGTCGCTCGATGCCTACCTAGCCCTGAAGATGCGGATTTGGAGCGACGTGCGGCCCGAAAGTCGAGACAACCCTCTGACGCCGCTCGTCGTCCTGGCTGGGCAACCGATTGCCGGTGCGATGGACATGGCGACGGTGCCGTGACCAAGCGGTCGGCAACGGACATCACGGCCCGCAGCGCGATCGAGGTACTGCGCGCCGGGGTGCCCAATTGGGCTGCGATACGCCTCCTCGAAACCGATGAAAACGCGCTGCGGCAGAATTTCTTGGACCGGCTGCAGCGGTGCAGTTCCGCCCTTCGCGACGAGGAACAGCCGGAAGGAATCGTCATCGCCGGTGGGTTCGGAGCCGGCAAATCGCATCAGCTCGGCTATCTCGCCGTATTGGCGCAGCAGGAGAACTTCGTCGTCAGCCTGGTCCCGATCAGCAAGGAGACGCCGTTATTCGACCCGGCGCGGTTGTTTGCCGCCGCAATCCGGGCGGCGGTGGTGCCGGGTGCCATCGACGATGTGATGACGGCGGTCATGGCGCGCCTTCATCCCAACTCCGACCGCTACGAAGCGCTCGAATATTGGACGACCGCGGAGGTCCAGGCGGGGCGCCTGTCGTCGCTCTTTGCTGCGCTGCTTCACATGATCCCGCGCCGAACGACCGACCCGGACGACCATGCCCGCATGGCCCGGTTCTTTGCCGGGGGAAAGCTCAGCGTGACATTGGCCAAGAGCTGGCTGCGCGAGGCGGGCGCCGCCAGGCTGTTCGATTTGAAGCCCGTCCGCGAGGGCGACCTAGCATTGCAGCGCGTGCGGTTCGCTCCACGACTGTTCCGGGCAGCCGGCTATTCGGGATGGTGCGTCCTCCTCGACGAAGTCGAATTGATCGCCCGCTACAGTCCGTTGCAGCGCGGCAGAAGCTACGCGGAGCTGGTTCGCTGGTTGGGATCGGACAAGGAGGAACGCATCCCCGGTGTCGTAACGGTCGCTGCCCTCACCGACGATTTTCCCGATCAGATGTTCCATCAGCGCCGCGACGACGAAAGGATCCCGCCGTTGCTCGAAACGCGAGGATTGCTACGCCAGGCCGCGATGGCAAGAAGCGGCATGGATCGCCTCGGACGGGGGCAGTCCCGGCTGAGCGCCCTTGACGAGGCTGGGTTGCGGCGAAGTCTCGACAAGATCGCGACCCTCTATCGCGATGCCTATGATTGGACCCCGCCGCAAATCGAGATCGGCGAACGCCTGGCGGGCAAACCTATGCGGCAGTATGTCAAGTCGTGGATCACGACCTGGGACATCATGCGCCTTTATGGTGAAGCGCCGGTCATCAGCACCCAGTCCATTGCGACCGACTACACTGAAAGCAGCGAAATCGAGCAGGTTCCCGCGCGTGGTGACGAGGACGCCGCCGCTTAGTTTGCCCGAACTGCTGTGAAAGCCGGCCTCAATCTGAAGGGAGAGACGCCTTGATCCGGCGATGGCAAGACCCTGCCCAAGGGTGACCCGAACGGGGTCTACCTGTTGCGCCCGTTCAGGAATTCGGCGCATGAGATGTGGAACACCGCCGATGCGAGCCACCCGAGGCTTTCACGCCGGGGGCCCCTCGAACGGCTGGCTAACCGGGAGGTGAAGGAATAGGCTGCACCCTCCTCAGAACCCTTCCGGCACCGCCTATGCTCGACCTTTCGACCGAAATTGCGCCGCCTCGGCCGGTACGGCTCGCCGACTACCGGCCGCCCCTATTTCTGATCGACACCGTCGACCTGGTCTTCGATCTCGGCGCGGAGAACACACGGGTCAAATCACGGCTTGGCATGCGCCGCAATCCGGCCGTTTCCGAGCGGGGAGCCGCGCTCCAGCTCGACGGGGAAGCGCTCGAGCTCGTCTCCCTGGCGCTCGATGGCGAGCCGCTTGGT
>DATEQL010000080.1:0-16031 GCA_035272665.1 Allostellaceae bacterium | reverse complement strand
GAGCTATGGCCAGAAGTTGGTGACGGCCTGACCGGGTAAGGCGACGTATCGTGGTGGTGTTCAACGCCTCCACTTCTCCAATGAAGGAGTGATACGCCGTGTCCGACAGTAACGTCATCAAGCTCGCCCAGCCAGGGACGTTTACCGATTCCCTCACAGAGATCCTGCGCAGCGGCGCGCGTGCGCTGCTGACCCAGGCCGTCGAAGCGGAGGTTGCAGAGTTTCTCGCAAAGCATAGCGATCTCAAGACCGCGACGGGCCAGCAGCGCGTCGTGCGCCACGGCCATCTTCCGGAACGCGAGATCATGACCGGCATCGGCCCGGTCGCGGTTCGCCAGCCGCGTGTGCGCGACCGCGAAGCGACCGAGGGCGCGCGCATTCGGTACTCGCCGTCGATCCTGCCGCGATACGCGCGGCGATCGCAGAGCCTTGAGGTGCTGATCCCCATCCTCTACCTGAAGGGCATCTCAACCGGCGACTTCGAGGAAGCGCTGGCGGCCCTCGTCGGCAAGGGCGCGCCAGGTCTATCGGCGTCGACCATCGCCCGCCTCAAGGAGGTGTGGACCGAGGAGCATGCGCACTGGCAGAAGCGCGATCTGTCAGCCAAGCGCTACGTCTATTGCTGGGCCGACGGCATCCATTTGGAGGCCCGGCTCGAGGAACAGGCGCAGTGCATCCTGGTCATCATCGGCGCGACGCCGGAAGGCAAGAAGGAACTAGTCGGTTTCACCGATGGCATGCGCGAGAGCTCACAATCGTGGCGTGATCTGCTGCTCGATCTGAAGCGTCGCCGCCTGGCAACGGGGCCGCAGATCGCGGTCGCTGATGGCGCGCTCGGGTTCTGGAAAGCCCTCGGCGAGGTGTGGCCGACAACCCGCGAGCAACGCTGCTGGGTGCACAAGACCGCCAACATCCTGAACAAGATGCCGAAGAGCCTGCACACCAAGGCCAAGCGCGCGTTACAGGAGATCTGGATGGCCGAGACCAAGAAGGATGCCGTTAAGGCATTGGAAGCCTTTGTCGAAACCTACCAGGTCAAATACGAGCGAGCTGCCGATTGTCTGACCAAGGACCGCGATGCGCTGCTGGCGTTCTACGACTTCCCTGCCGAGCACTGGAAGCATTTACGAACGACGAACCCGATTGAAAGCACCTTTGCGACCGTCCGGCACCGCACCATCCGGTCAAAAGGCTGCCTGTCAAACAAGACCGCGCTCGCCATGGTTTTCAAGCTCGTCGAAGGCGCGCAGAAAAATTGGCGCCGCATCGACGGCCATAACCAGTTGCCAAAACTGATCCAGGGTATCAGGTTCACTGACGGGATCGAGGTCATCGGCAATTCCGCCGCGCCTCAAGCCCAAGCCGCCGCCTGATCCTTCAGGCCGTCACCAAAATTCGGCGATAGCTCCGAGCGCCAGCGCCACTCGCTCTCTGCCGAGTGACATCTCTCGTGCGCCGAACATTGGGGCGGAGCAGCGCGGCTATCCGCGTTGGCTCAAATACCGGCATTCCCGGGGTCAATCCCCTCTCACCACGCCGAGATAAGGAAATCGCTCGGTCGGAAGACGCGTCGCTTGCGGAGCTGGCGAGCAAAGCGGCGCTGCTCCGTGAAGCGGCAGCGGCGGCTCGTGCCATCAATCCGATTACCCGAGGGGAGTGGCGTGCTACGGCTGTTGCCGCGCTCGCTCGGCATTTGCCCGAGCCCGAGCGAAGCAGCGCCTTCGTCGATGCATTGGCTGCTGCTAGCACAATCAACGCATTGCAGAAGAGCGGAAGGGTCCTAGCGAGGGTGTTGGTCGCGCTCGCGCCAGATCTGCCCGAGGCGATGCTCGGGGAGGCATTGACCGCGGCGCAGACGATCGACGAGGACGAGCTGCGGCTGCGCTACGAGGTTTTTGCTGCGCTCGCACCGCGCCTGCCCGAAGAGCTTCTCGTCGACGCATTATTTCCCGGATTGGGAAAGCCGAGGACGCACGAGGAAGCGTTCGCTTCGATCGTGCTACATCCCGAGGCTGAGCGCGACGCTGCCGTTCGCGAGGCATTGGCCGCCGCTCGAGCGAGGTTGGCCGCCGCTCGAGCGAGTCAAGATCTGTGGTGGGGGAGTCAAGATCTGCGGTGGTCGGCGGAGGAGTTGGCTTTGATCGCGCCACATCTGCCTGAGGCTGAGCGCGACCTTGTTTTTCGTGAGGCATTGGAGGCCTCTCAGTCGATCGATTACGGGCGGGGAGAGGCCTTGGCCAGGCTTGCGCCACGCCTGCCCGAGGCACTCCTCGGTGAGGCATTGGCTATGGCCCGGGAGATCGACGGTGCTGAGGCCTTGGCCGGACTAGCTCCCCACCTGCCCGAGGCGCTGCTGGGGGAGGCGCTGGCCATCGCTCGCGGTATCGGGATCGAGGAGGTCCGTGCAGAAGCTTTGGCTGCACTTGCGCCGTATCTGCCCGAGGCGCTGCTTGGCCAGGCATTGGCAACCGCTCAGGCGATCTATGACGACGCGTACCGCACTTACGTCACTGTCATGTTAGTGCCGTACCTGCCCTCGGAATTGTGGGAGGATGCGCTCGGGTGCTTTCGAAAGGTGGTACCTGGTCATTTAGATGTCGCACAAATAGCCCAGATCAACGAGCGGAGGCGGCCGTCGGGTTAATAGCAGTGCCGTCGTGATTATTAAGCGGGGTCACACAGGCTCTGCCCATAGCTCTGCTCTCTTCGAGCAGCCCGCGTGCGAGCTACTCCGCGGCTGGCGATCGCGGTTTGCGGCCACGCCGCTTTGGGGGCGCTGCGACCACTTCGGGAGCCGACACGACGGCTTCCTGCGATTTGCGACCAAGACCGATCTGCTTTGCCATTGTCGAACGCCGCTCCGAATAGGCCGGCGCAGTGATCAGGTGATCAGGTGGCAACCTCCAGCGGACGCGATACTCCGCGGGTTCAAGCCCATGAGCGACGCGGAGATGCCGGTGGAGCACCCGGCCGCGATATCCGCATTCGAGGCAGACGACATGCTCGTGCTGCACCGATCGCCGGATCGGGACTGCCGGCGCCGGCGGGGCCGGCGCAGACGCCGGCGCGCTCTGGCCGAGGCCACTGAGCGAGCGACGCACTTCTGCAATCAGGCCCGCGAGCTGATCGATGCCGATAGTATTTTGCGCGACGTAGCTACGGACGATCCGCGCAACCAGGCTGAGATCAACCGCTTGCGGGGTACTTTCTTTAACCATATCTTCTACCCCAACGTTAGAGCCCGGTGTCTATATGGCACCAGTGCATTATTGGGACACAGATATCCGACATCTTGGACGAAGCATGAACGTGCAAGGCTAGCTGCTAGCCAGGAGTCCGCTGTGCCTCTGATGGCTGCCCTTCCAAGGCCGCCGTCTGACACCGCCGGAAGGTGCCATAACCAGACGTGACAGGCTCAGGTTCGCGTGTTAATCGCCTCCAACACGGCGGCTGGACGGATGGGTAGGTGGCGGACGCGTGCACCGGAGGCAGCGAAGATCGCATTGGCGATAGCTGGGCCGACCACGGTCGTCGCTGGCTCGCCGAGGCCAACGGGCACCTCCGTGCTTGAAAGAAACTCGACCTCAACGATCGGCACATCGCCCATGCGCAAGGGTGTGTAGGTGTCGAGGTTGGTGTCCTTCGGCTGCCCGTTCACAAACTCGGATCCCTCATGCAGCGCCATGCTCAATCCCCACAGCGAGGCGCCTTCAACCTGGGCTTGGGCGCTGTCCGGATGAACGACAGTGCCGGCGTCGATGACAAGAGTCAGCTTCTCGACGGTGACGCGGCCGCTTGCGCGATCGACCCGCACACGGGCGATGCAGGCGACCCAGGTGGGCATGTCGCGTTCCTGGCCAAAGCTCGTGGCAACGCCAAGCCCGGTATCTTTCGGCGTCGCGCTGCCCCAGGCGGCTCTCTCAGCGACGCGGGCGAGCACCGCGGCCTGCCGCCGCGCGCCGCCGACAGCGCTGGGCGCCGATCCGGCATTGCGCCCGGCGCCATCCAGCAGACGCAGCCGGAACGCCACCGGATCAACCCCCGCGGCGTGGGCAGCCTCGTCCATGAAGCTTTCCACCGCCCAGTTGGTCCAGCCCGGCCCGACCGAGCGCAACCAACCGGGCCGGAAGGATCGGTTGGCGAGATCATTGGGCAGCGCGCGAACCCGCTGCGCTCCCACCGTGTACCAGTGATCGGCGCCGCTTATCGCGAAGGGATCATACGGGACGCCGTTGGCGTCCTTTGATAGGGTCGACGGGTCCATGACCGCGGTCGGCCACCCAGCGGCGGCATGGTGATCCATCGCCATCACCTTGTTGCCATCGCCGAACGCCATGCGCACGACCTGGACAGAGGGCGATCGGGGGGAATCGAAGCGCATGTCGTCGGGTCGCGTGCAGACCATCTTGACCGGCTTGCCGACAGCCTTCGCGGCCAGCGCGGCCGGGACGGCGTGGTCGCCGTTGAGGCGCCGGCCTAACCCTCCGCCGAGCATATACGAGCGCAGGACGATCGTGTCCTGGCTGCGGCCCAGCGCTTGGGCCAGTACCGGCAGGATCAACGATTGCCACTGATTGCCAGTGTGGATTTCGAACACGCCATCCTTTTCCAATGCCAGGGCATTGATCGGCTCCAACTGGAAATGCATGACGGTGCTGGTGGTGTAGGTGCGCTCCAGCGTCGATTTTGCCGCGGCGAAGGCGGCGTCGACGCCTGCGTCATTGACCACTAAGGCGCCGCCCTTTGGATCGGTGATAAGCTCGGCCGCGCGGCGTTGTAGGTCTTGCTCGGACATATTGACCGCTTCACCCGAGCTCCAGTCGACCTTCACGAGATCGGCCGCGCGGTTGGCCGCGACGAAGCTGTCGGCATAAATCATGACCCAGCCGGGCGCAGTGCCCGACGGGTCGTCCAGAGCCAGGCTCTGAATGTAACCCGGCACGCTCTTGGCCGCGGAATCGTCGATTGAAACGACCTTTGAGTCGTTGCGGGTGGGTGGGACCTTCGGACGGGCATAGATCATACCCTCGACTGCCGCATCGAGGCCGTAGCGAGCCTCGCCGTTGGTCTTGGAGGGGACGTCGATCGCGGTCGTGTCTCGCCCGATCAAGCGGCGCTCGGCCGGTGACTTGATCGGCATGTCCTTCAACTGCTCGGGCGTGTAGGTCCGCCGGAGATTACCCCGCGCCACGATGTCTCCATACGCGATCGACCTGCCTCGGGCCTCGACGACGGCACCATTACGCGCGGTGCAGATTTCGGGCCTGACGCCGAGCAACTTGGCGCCCTCTTCGATGAGGGCTGTGCAGCCAGCCGCGCCGGCTTGGCTGAGGATCGGAAAACTTTGCCACACCGACCAGCTGCCGCCAGTGACCATAAGCTCCCATTTCGGATCGGTATCGACGTGGACGATCCGCACCTTGTCCCAGTCGGCCTCCAGCTCGTCGGCCACGATGCGGGCAAGCGCGGTGCCTACATGCTGGCCCATTTCCGCTCGGATGATGTTGACCGTAACCACGCCGCTGCGATCAATGCCGTACCAGATGGTCGGTTCGAACAAATCGGCGGGGACACCCTCGGCTTCGCGATCCGCGGGCGATGGTAGCTCGAACGCGGCAAGGCCGGGTCGAGCGAATCCCAGCACGACGCCGGTTCCCATCATCGCGATTAGAAAGCCGCGGCGCGAAGACAGCGACGCACCGGTGTCCCAATTGCGTGCGTGCGAAATCCTATTCATGAGGGAATGCCTCGCATTCTTGACGCCGCCAGTTTGATCGCTTTGCGAATGCGGATGTAGGCCATGCAGCGACAGAGATTGCCCGCCATCACGGCGTCGATGTCCTGGTCCGTAGGCGCCGGATAATCCTTGAGCAGAGTGGCTGCCTGCATAATTTGTCCCGGCTGGCAGTAGCCGCATTGCGGAACCTGCAATTCGATCCAAGCGGACTGCAGCGGATGCTGGCCCTTGGGGTCGAGCCCCTCGATGGTCGTGACCTTGGCACCGGCAACCGCGCCGACTGCCGTGATGCAAGACCGGGTCGCACGACCTTCCACATGGACGGTGCAAGCGCCGCACATGCCGATGCCGCAACCGAATTTGGTCCCTGTAAGGCCGATCTCATCGCGAATCACCCAGAGAAGGGGCGCGTCATCCGGACCTCGGACAGAAACGGTGCGGCCATTGAGATCGAACGTGATCATGATCGAACGGCTCCAGACATCATTCTCATTTGGAGACCGCCTGCTGGCGGATGGCGGCCACCTTCTTTTCCACGTCGGTCCAGGGCGGATCGCCCGTCCGGGTGCGACGCAGAAAGGCGGCGAGTCTGGCGATGTCGGCGTTGGTCAGCGCCGCCGCGTAACCGGGCATCACCAGACCGGGGCCACCCTCGCTGATGCCAATACCGTCCAACACAACGTGGATGAAGTTGGTCGGCTCGGGCAGCGTGAGCGCACTGTTGAGCGCGAGTTCCGGCCGCGCGGGAAGCGGGGCGGGCCCGGTGTTGTAGTGGCACGCCATGCAGGCAGCGCATAAAGGCGGGCATCGGGGTCGTACTCCTGGCCGCTGCCGAGATGGGAGGCCGCCAGCGCTTTTTTCACGGCCGCGTCGGCGACATCCATACGCCTGGCCGCGTGATCAACATCGGCGAAATACACCGCCTGCGCGCGGATGTCGGCGTCCGGCAGGGCCGAGAGACCAGTGTGGATGACGGGAGCCATTGGGCCGGCGGACACTCCATGCAGGGAGCTCACGCCGCTACGCAGCTAGCTGAACAGCTCGCTCTGCGTCCATGGAGCCGGCGAGGGATTGGCATCCGTCAAAGCAGGCGCGATCCAATCATCGATCACGCCGCCTGCATAAGCCTCTCCGGCCTTTTCGGCACCGAGCGCGTTGCGCGGCGTGTGACAGCCACCGCAGTGGCTCAAGCCTTCGGCCAGATAGGCTCCACGATTCCATTCGGCACTCTTGGAGGTGTCCGGCTCAAAGCGGCCGTTCCGGAAAAACAGAATCTTCCAGCCCTCCTGCAAGGCACGAACATTAAGCGGGAAGGGGATCGTGTTGGCCTGCGCCGGAGCTCTGACCGGCGGCCGGGTCATCAAATAGGCATACAACGCGTGAACGTCGTCGTCGGAAACCTTGGTGAAATGGTCGTACGGGAATGCCGGAAAGAGGTGCGATCCGTCCCGGGAGACCCCTTCATGCATCGCACGGGTGAAGGCCTCCAGTGACCACCGGCCAATGCCGGTTTCTGGTTCGGGCGTGATGTTGGTTGAAAAGAGCATCCCGAACGGAGTGCGCAGTCCATACCCGCCGGCAAATGGCGGTCCGCCCTGCCGGGTGTGGCACACCACGCAATATCCGGCTCCCGCGAGGACTTCACCCTTTGCGATCAACTCGCCAGGAAAGCTCGCCTTCGCGGGGGGATCGATGGGGATGATCGCCGGGCGCCATGCGAGCGCGAGGAACCCGAGCAAGCCAAGGATGCCTGCCCCGGCGACGCCGATGACAATGCGCCTGAGCATCGTCCGCCTCCAGTCGTCACGCCCCATGCAAATGAACGCTATGACAAAGTTGCTGGTATCGCGTCGATCTCGATTGCGGCGCGTATGCCTAACACGGCGCTTGAAAATTCCCAAACAGAAATTGCGCCAAAGGTCCGTTTTGGGTGTGCGCCGTGACAAGGCGACACTTTCCAGTGGGTGCGAGGCCCGCCCGGCAACCGCTCCAGCCGGAAGCAACCGGAGCAGTCATGGAGGTAACGAAATGGCTGAAGCCTTCGGGATAGCGGGTCACGAATTGGTGGCCGAAGATTCGCCAAATTCATGACCCTCGCGTGACGGAATCAGCAGATTGGGCGGCGGCGGCCGCAACAGCAGGATCAACAGGATGCCCAGCAGCGAAACCCAGGCGATCAACCAGAACGCGTCGATATAGGCCAGCACATAGGCCTCGCGGCCGACAAAGTCGGCGAGCACGGCCGCAGCTTGCACGGCGGGGTCGCCAAGCCCGATCGCGCGGCTGCCGAATGGACCGGCTAGCTGCGTCGTCATCTGCTCGGTCGCCGGCAGGCCGGCGACCACGTGCAGTCCGATCAGGTTGGAATCGACTTGCTCGCGCACGCGGACAAAGGTCTGAATCACCGCGCTGCCGATTTCACTGCCCAGCCACCGGGCGATCTGGATCGTCGCGCCGATCGCCGCCGCCTGCGGTGGTGTGATGTTGGCGAGGCCGAAGGTGATCAGCGCGGTGATCGCAAAGGCGAGACCGACAGCCTCGATCAGCTGCGAGACCCGGAAATCCTCGCTGACCCAGTCGTGAGTCAGCCCGCTGTCGATCCAGCTGCCGATCGCGATCATCGAGAACCCGAACATCAGCAGCACCCGGGCATCGATCCGCCTCAGCAACAGCACGACGAGCGGGACCAGCACGAATTGCGGCAGAGCGATCCAATTCAAGGCGTCGCTGGTCTGCAAGGCTCGCAACCCCTGTATGCGGGTCAGATAGTCGGGCAGCACGAAGGAGGTGGCCGCCGTCCCGAAGCCGTAAATGGAGAACAGCAAGGCCGGTACCGCGATGTTCGGCTGGACCAGCACGCGCAGCGGGATCAATGGGTATTCGGCGCAGGTCTCGTGCACCAGAAAGGCGGCGACCAGCAGCCCGCCGGCGAGCAATAGGCCGGTTACCACCCCGGAATTGAACCCGTCGAGCCGGTTGTCTTGGTCGAGGCCGGCATAGATCAGTCCAAAACCGAGACCAGCGTAGACGATGCCGACCCAATCGGTCCGGCGCAGCAATTGGCGGTCGGTTGGGCGGCGCGGCATCGCGACAGCGGCGAGCAGCATCATCACCGGGGTCAGCGCCGTGTTCTGCCAGAAGATCCATTCCCAGTGCCCGGTCTCCGAATACCACCCCTCGACCGCGCCGCCGATGTTCCCCGAAAAGACAAAGTGGAACGAGTAGGCGGCGATACCCCAGATCCACCATTGCGGAGCCAGGCTGCGCAGGATGAAGCCGGGCGCGGCGGGAATGAAGGCGCCGACTGCGAGCCCGCGGATGAATTGCAAGGCGATCAGCGTGTCGTAATCCTGCACAAAGGGCGGCAACAGCGAGGCAGCGGTAAAGATCGCGCCGGTCCACAGCAGCACCCGGCGAGTGCCGAGCACGGTGCTCATCCACGCCGCCGCCGGCGTCACGACCATTTGTGCGGCGGAGAAGATTGTGCTGACCCATGACCCCTGGTCGAAACCGAGACCGAGCGCTCCGCGGATATCGGCAAGACCTTGCGTTGTGATCCGCACATTGAGGGTCGAGATGAACGCGCCGACTAGCACCGCGACGACCCCGACGACCGGATACTCGCAGCGGTTTGTCGCAGGCTGCGGCATCGGCGCGGCCGCTGTTGTCGCCTGCATGGTCATGGCGGTGGCTTGGTGTCGGTGAGGATCGTCGCAATGACCGACATCCCCGGACGCAATTTGCCGGCCAGCGGGTTGTCGGGTGCGATCCGCAATTTGACCGGGATCCGCTGCACGACCTTGGTGAAATTGCCGGTCGCATTGTCCGGCGGGAGCAGGCTGAACTGCGAGCCGCTCGCCGGCGCGATGCTGTCGACCATCGCGGTGATCACGATCCCCGGGAAGGTGTCGACGCGGATCTCGGCCCGCTGGCCAATCGCGACGTGAGTGAGCTGGGTTTCTTTGTAATTGGCGAGGACCCAGACATTGCCGAGCGGCACGACGGCGATGACCTGGCTGCCGGCATGGACGTATTGCCCGTGGCGCACGTCGCGCTCGCTGACCATGCCGCTTACCGGGGCGAGGATGCGGGTGTAGCCGAGGTTGATCTTGGCCAGATCGAGCGCCGCCTGTTTGGCTTTGACGTCGGCGCGCAATTGCGCTTCCTGCGTGTCGAGCACCGCCAGCTGGCGGCGCTGCGCCTCGAGCTGGGCCTGGTTGCGCGCCAGGGTCGCGGCGAAGCGCTCCGCTGCAGCGTCGGCCTGTTCGACCCTTTGCCGGGTGCCGAAGGTGGTCGCGAGCAAGGTGCGCTGCCGCGCCGCCTCGAGCCGGGTGCGCTCGACATCGGCCTGCGTCGCCTTAATCGCGTCTTCCGCTTCGGCCACCTGCGCGTGCTGCGCGGTCTTTCGCGCCTTGAGGTTTCCGATGGCGGCTTCGGCGCCGAGAAGATCCGCCTCGGCCTGTGCCACCCGGGCCCGGTAGTCGTCATCCTCGATCTCGATCAGCAGATCGCCCTCTTTGACGCGCTCGAAGTCGTCGACCGCGACGCGGCGCACATAGCCCTCGACCTTGGCGCTGAGCGGCGTGATGTCACCGCGAACATAGGCGTCGTCGGTGACCTGCCGAACCGCCAAGCCGACCCAGCGGTCCCATTGGGTCGTAAACAGCACGACGATAATCGCCGCTGCGACCAGAACCGCCAGCCGGAAAGGCGTATCTCCAATCCATGGCCGCCGCCGCGCCCACGGCCTTTCGGTGGGCGCGCTCTGCGCTGGAGCCGACGGCGCCAAAGTCGTTTCGCGATCGGAGAGAAACAACTGTTCCGCCATGACGGTTACCTCATTCGACCCCGGTGAGAAGCAAGGCGGTTGGCGCACTAATTACCGAACGGTCTATAGGGTTGGCGCGAGCGGGCGAAACGTCAAGAGAGCGATCACAAAAAGTGACCGGTCGGTAATTAGTTATCCGCGCGTGGCTCGCCCAGGGCGAAGGAAAGCATCACCTTCGCCAATTACCGATCCAATCACCGACATCACATCCCATCAGCGTGCCGCTCCGGGCGACGCTAATTTGCAACTGGTCATCAGTAAGAGTATCCTGGCACACAAACTCGAACGAATGCATTGGATAGCAATGGCTGGACGGGTGCGCGGATCGGCAAAAGAGCGACGCGGCCGAGTGGTGAACTCGCCAAAAAATGCGCTTCCTCCGAAGCGGAGGCGCCGCTTAGATCCGGAGGATCGTGAGCGGGAGATCGTTGACGGTGCGGTCGCCTTCTTCGCCGAGGTCGGCTTCGACGGTGGTCTCCGCGACCTGGCGAAACGTCTTGGCATGACGCACCAGAACCTGTTCCGCTACTTTCCAACCAAAGAGGCCCTGATCGAGCGCGTCTACAAAGAGGTCTACCTCAATAGGTGGCAGCCCGAGTGGGAGGCTGTTCTCCACGACCGAACGAAACCACTCGAGAGGCGTCTAATTGACTTCTATGAGTCCTATCTAACGGCGATCTTCCGATATGACTGGGTTCGCATCTTTGTTTTTGCCGGGCTCAAGGGCGTCGGCATCACCCACCGTTACCTCGATCTGATCCAAAAGAGGGTCATAGAGCCGTTGGGCTTCGAACTGAGGCGTGTCGCTGGACTGATCGACGAGCCTGATCGCGCTTTGTCGGCGGATGAGCTGGAAATAGCGTGGAGCCTGCATGGGGAACTCTTCTATCTGGCTATTCGCCGATGGGTGTATGGCATGAAGACGCCCGACGACCTTGGTCCAATCATCAGAGCGGCGGTTGTGCACTTTCTCGAGGGCGCTCCGGCTGCGATGTGCGATCTGAGAAAGACCCACTTGGCCAGCGAGTTGCCGCAACAACCGCCGGCTCGAGGGCCTCGTCGCGTGGGCGGGGCCGAGCGGGCGCGACGGGTGCATTCATCCTAATCTTGTCGTGCTACCCCTACAGAGCACGTCGTGGTCCTCATGAATCCTTTGTCGATTGATGGTGCTGCTTCGAACGAGCGAGAGTGACGCATTCCCAGTCGCTATAGGGGTTGGGCACGACAATGCGCGTGCCATCGGCACGGACGGAGAGGCCGGCCATGCCGCAGCGGTGCCCCGTTTGGTCCGGAATGGGTCACATTGAGACCAAGTCGGTCGACTGATCAGAAATCGATTGTTGTCCTGTACTCCTTCATGAGCTGACGTTCTGCGCCTTGCGCTTGAGCAGCTTCGTGGCGTCGGCTCGCAACTCCCCCTCGGGACCAACGAAGCGGTAGAGCGTCTGGCGCGTGACGCCCAGCTCCGTGCACAGGTCGCTGACCTTGGTGTCACGCTTGGCCATTGCTGCCTGCGCCAGGCGGAGCTTGGCCGGCGTCATCGTGTAGGGACGGCCGCCGTTGCGACCACGGGCACGCGCCGAAGAGAGCCCCGCGATCGTTCTCTCGCGGATCAGCTCGCGCTCGAACTCGGCGAGCGCGGCGAAAATCCCGAACACCAGCCGGCCGCTGGCGGTCGTGGTGTCGATATTGGCGCCTTGCCCGGTCAGGACACGAAAGCAAATCCCGCGTTCCATCAGATCATGGATGGTGTTGACGAGGTGACGGAGGTTACGGCCGAGGCGATCGAGCTTCCAGACGATGAGAGTATCACCCTCGCGCAGTGCCTTGAGGCAGGCCTCCAGACCGGGCCGATCATCCTTCTTGCCAGACGCCTGATCCTCATAGAGATGGGAGCGCTTGACGCCGGCCGCGATCAGCGCGTCGCGTTGCAGATCGAGCACCTGCGACCCGTCCGCCTTTGATATGCGCATGTAGCCGATCAGCACGTTCCCCTCATGTCACTTATACGGTCGATTGTGTGACGACCGCCCCCGCCACATTGAAGGTCGACAAATTAATCATACAACCCGTCACATAAACTAAGGATGGCAAACGGTCGTGTCAAATGATTAGATGACGACCTTCGAGCCGAACCGCGGGGGCGACCATGCCGGCACGATTGTCGCTGACCAAAGCGCAGCGGGACGCGCTGCTTCTGCTGCCGGACACCGACGAGGCGTTCGTCCGCCATTACAGCCTCGTTGCCGAGGATATCGAGATCATCAGCGGTTATCGGACGCCGGAGACACGGCTTGCCTTCGCGCTCCAGCTCTGTGTGCTCCGGTATCCCGGTCGCGTTCTGCGGCACGGCGAGATCATGCCGATGCATCTGCTGGCATTCATCGCCGAGCAGGTCGGAGTGTCGCCGGATGCGATCGGCGGATTCGCCCGCCGACCGCAAACCCGATACGAGCATCTCGCCGCATTGCGAAAGCGCTTCGGCTTCTCGGATCTGGCGGATGCCATCAAGGCCGAACTGAAGCAGTGGCTGGCTCCGATCGCGCTGAAAACCACGGACGGCCATGCCGTGCTCGTTGCACTCGCAGAGGAGATGCGTCGGCGACGCATCATCATTCCCGGCATCAGTGTCGCCGAGCGCCGAAGCGCGCATGAAATAGACCGGCAAGGTCTTGCCATTCTCGTATGGAATGCTGACAGGCTCAATGGGTGGGTCAAACAGCGCCGAGGCCTGCCTGAAGCACGAGCGGTGGCGATGGTACATGGCGAGTTGCCGGGGATCCTTGCTTTCGAGGTAGAAGAGGCCCGTTCGCCAATAGAGCGATGCTCGCAAGAACGCCTCACGCGCACTGACAACGTGCCCGCCGCTCAGGCTGCCGTGGGCTATGGCCTCGACCCGCTCGGCCGTGCCGGTCCATTCGACAGTCCAGCTTTCTACATCTCTGTCCACGACCCGCCGCGCCGTCGAGTATAACTCGCCGAGCGCGCCGCCCTCACCATAGGCGCCGGCCATCATGCCCCTGACGAGTTGGTAGTCGAAGTTCGACTTGAACATTGCGGGCATCCCCGGCGTGGCGCCGAAAATCGCTCCGATTGTTGTCGCCGGTTTTGCAGAGGTCGTCGTAGCGGCTGCTAGAATTGTGTCCATTTCGGTCATTCCTTCGTGCGGCTCGTTGCTGCTGCAGGATTTGGCATTGCGCAAACCCTATGGCGGGAATGGTGCTAGCGACAGGCTCGGAAATTACCTAAAGCCGACACTTGTTAAGGTATTCCCTTTCCACGGTGTCTATTTGATATCGATCAAATGATCACTCCGGCTGTGTGTTCAGGGACTCCCCCGGGATGGCCGGCCAGGTGCGCGAACAACTTTGACATTGATCACCGGACGCGCAAGAACCGACCGCAACCATAGAAACAGGGGGAACCTAATTGACACCCTCGCTCACCGATCCACGCGTCGAATTTCGCGGCTTCATTGAAGCTGAAATCTCAAAAGCCCTAAACGACACGGGGGCGACTAATCCGATTGTCGCAGAGGTGGTGCGGCTGATCGCCGCTTATCCCGCTACTCTTTCCCTGCATGTTGGGGAGCCGCGCTGGCCTATTGAAGCTGTGGCGATGCGGCTGACGAGGGAGGCGAGGACAGATGCGTTCAACTGGCCCGAGCTAAGCATGAAGCCGCAAGCAATCATCAAGCGCGCGCGCAATCCCCATAGTCGCCGCCGAAAAGTCCGCGCAGTCAACGGGCAACGCGAACGGCTGGTAGCCGGACCGAAATTAAAGCCTTGAAAACACGGCCGGTTTTTGTTGCAAAAGATTAGGTGCATAATGGCGGCATGCAACACCGCATCGTTTTGGCGGAGCCAACATGAGAAATAACGACAAGGAAACCGACACTCTCCGCCTCAACGACCTTGCCTTGCAATATGGACTTACGTTCACGTGTGTCCGCAGCACGTATCTGTTCAACGACTACACGGCGCACGGCCTAAAGCAAGCCCTCGGATTTGTCGAAGGCTACGACCGAGCAAACACGGAGGACGAACCGGGCCTGCCACTGGGGATTTTGCAATGAACACGGCCCCCGCTTCCCCGAATTTTACCTCCGCCGCCGAGTTGCACCGGCAGGAATTCGCCCGCCTCTCGGCCGCCGTGACGCCGCGCATCGAGGCGTTCCGCTCAATGACCGCCGATGCCTTCCGCACTGAAATCGCATTGATGCTGGAACGCCTCGGCCACGCGCTGATTAGCAGCGTGAGCGATATCGTGACGCTCAAGGACGGGCGCAAATACATCACCGCCTGCGCCACGCCGACCGAGCAGACGCCGACCAAGACCCCGGCGCTTCGGCGGCTGCATGACACCGTTGTCGCAACTGGAGCAGCGCGAGGCTTTTACGTGACGCCGCGCAGTTTCACACCCGAAGCCGAACATTACGCGGCCAGCGCGCCGATTGACCTTGTGGACGGCCAATTGCGGATCCGGTCGATGCATCGCAGCCGCAAAGGCATGCTCCTGCCTTCGGCTACAAAGCGATGTGCTGTCAGTGCGGCGAGATCGTGCAGCACCGCCTCGACAAGGGCGAGGCGCTACCGTGCCGCAACGGCCATCTGGTTGCGCCGACCATTGCCCGCGCGGCGCTTGTTCCATACCGCGCGCCGCTGGCGCAACCGGACGCTGCCGCCAATGCAGCGAAACCCGCCTTCATCATCAAACCCCGCAACATGAGCCTCAAGGCGCAACGCCGCCGCAAGATCAGAGCGCACAATAACCAGATGCGGGCGCGGGCCTCAAAGCAGCGCGAGCAACAACCCAACCGTTGACGCCGCTGTCCTACTTCGCGCGGCTCAGGCGGAGGCAGCGGCACCTCGTTTACGACATCTTCGGCGGCAGCCGTTTTGTGTTAGGTTTTTATGAATCGCAAGCATGCAGTTTTCGTCGTGTGATACCTGAAATCGACATCTGGCGAGCCGCAACCCTGATGCTCAAGCGCTATGGCGAGAGTGCCCTCGCGCAAAGCGCCGCGCGTGCCGAGGAGCTGGCGGCCGTCGCCTGCAGCGCCTCTATATAGGCGGCGACGTGTACGGGCTCGATGTCCGCGAGCTCGCCGATCTCGTGCTGCTCGACCCAGGCGAAGAAGTGGCACACAGCGCGGTAATAAGCCATGCGGGTGTTCTTATTGCGGATCGTGGCGGCGAAAAATTCGATGAAGCGCCGGGCGGCAGGCTCGCCGGCATCGGCAATAACTGCCGGCACGACCAGGTTGCGCGAGACCGAAGCAACCGCCCGAGACGGCTTTATGGGAACGAGATCGTTCATGGCCGATAGATGGGGTCACGGGCCGGCAACCGACCCTGGTTGCGGGAGTGGCCGTCCCTCAGAGTGGTGATGGTGGCGTTGAAACACGGAGTCAGGCGCAGCCTGCTCCACATCATCGAGGGACGACCATGGAGCACTATGCGGGTA